>JARLHB010000325.1 GCA_031292465.1 Ignavibacteriaceae bacterium | reverse complement strand
GCGTAGATAAGTGCTATAAAAGTAGAAACCGGGCTTTAGCCCAATGAAGAAAAGACTACAATATTGATGGTAACCATTCCCATCAGAGTGCAGATATAAGTTTTTGGGCTAAAGCCCTTTTGGTTTTGTATTTCCCGTAGTCTCCGCCCTAAAGGGCGGAGTTAGTGTTGGAATATAAGTTCTTGGGCTTAAAGCCCCATGTTTGTTTTGTTATGCCGTCACCGCCATAAATGACGGGGCTAATAAGTAAACTTATTATTGCATAACTTCAATTAGTAACAATATTCTCATACTCCGTATCAACTTCAACAAAGCTTCCGCAGTTTGAAATGTCGAAAAAGCGCTTGCCTGCCGGTATGGGGGCACAATCTCGATAGTTTAATAATCATATTAATATTATGGGGTTTATTTCCCGCCAAAACAAATTAAACCTAATATAAGCTTATGCGGGTGAATAATTTATAAATATATCTTATAATGCCTTATGTTTGTTTTATAATAAAATATACTTACTTTACATATCAATAAATTATATAACAAGGAGTATCAGCCTTTGGTACTAATTTTATACAGAAAGTTATTAAAAAGGGAGAACAAAAATATGAAAACCGGATTACTTTCAGGAATTCTTATAACCCTGCTTTTATCAATTGCTTTTCTATCCGCTGCGCGGGCAGGAAATCTTCCTTCAGCCGGAAATAACAAAGTTGCTTATTATGTCTTTGATTCTGGCGGGCCGGATCATTATCCTTTAACATCTTTTACTGATAATGCCAACATAGTGGTAATATTCGAAGGTACTTTATGGGAACTTGCCGACTCCGTTCATTATGCCACTGGCTGGATGCAAAATGTAAACTATAAATATTACAGCCAGATATTAAGCGATATCAGAACCCTGCAGGCAAGGGGCGTTAAGGTTTTAATGAATTTGGATGATGCAGCAGCGTGGAGCACGGATACTCCCTTTACCACGTATGACGGGACCAAGTTAAACTATCAGCAGTTTGCAGAATTTATTAAGCGCTGTGCAATAGATTCTGTCCATCTGGATGGAATATCTCTTGATATTGAACATAACGCAACAGGCAACACTCAATATATAAATCTGCTTACTGAAATCGGAAAATACTTTGGGCCTCTTTCACCGGACAGCGCATCTACTATATATACGGCAGCTATTTATTCTGGCGGTCAGCCGGGTTCTGTGGTGGGGCAGAAGCCGGCAGTTGCAGCATATTTTAATTTTGTTATGGACATGGGATACTGGCAGTCATATATTACAAGGTTTAACCGGTGGGCAGATTATATAGGCGCATCAAAAGTTATGGTAGGCGTACTAAATGATAATTATGATGATGCTACCGCAATGGCTGCTGCTGCCTGGCAGCCTGCAAATCCCCCTAAAGCCGGCATAATGGTATATGCAGCAAATAACCGGAAGGGATACACTGATTCTGTATTCAGCGCGTTAACTGTTACTTCTGTGGATGAAGAAGTTCAGCAGCCAAACCGGTTTGCCCTTATGCAAAATTATCCGAATCCTTTTAATCCCTCAACTGTTATAAGCTGGCAGCTTGCGGCCAACAGCCATGTTACGTTAAAGGTTTATGATATCCTTGGAAGGGAGGTTGCATCATTGGTAGATAAGGATTTAAGCGCGGGTTCACACAGTATTAATTGGAATGCATCAAAGCTTACAAGCGGGGTGTATATCTATCAGCTTAGAGTAAGCGCAGGCGGCGTAAACACTTTTGTATCTGCTAAAAAGATGCAGTTGATAAAGTAAATATTATATATGCGGAGAGGTAACATATTCAGAATTTCATAAAAGCTCCCGGACACCAAAAGATAAATATAAAGCGAATCCCCGTGATTCGCTTCTTTTATTTTGAGTTGTACAGCGAATCGCCGACTCGCTTCTTATATTTAATATACGAAGTTAGTTCGTAACATAAGAAATGTTTAAACCTGTTCTGGTAACCATTATAGCTAATATTAAGCTATTGCAGTTACTAAAGTATTTGCTGATTAATGTTAGCATTTAAGCTAACTTTATATATGCGGGAAGTTAATTTTTATAAAACTGAATCCGGAAAATGCCCGGTAGTTGATTTCCTTGATTCATTAACCGGTAAACAGGCAAAAAGATTACCTGGGTACTGGAACTTTTTGAAGAAACGTCCATTATACCTAAATCGTACTTTAAAAAGTTAAAGAGTACAAATGATATTTGGGAAATCAGAATAATTTATTCCGGGGATATTTTCAGGTTATTGGGCTTTTTCGAACCTGACGGAAATTTTATAATTACAAATGGATTTGTAAAAAAGACACAAAAGACGCCCTTGAATGAAATTAGAACAGCGGAAGAAAGAAAAAGAAATTATTATCAAAGGACTAAATGAAATGAGTGATTTGAAAAAATATGTTGCCCGGCGGAAAAATGAAGATGCGGAATTTGCTGAAAATTATGATATAGGTTATCAGAATTTTAAGATAGGTGTTTTGTTAAAAGGGCTTCGCGTAAAGTCAGGTTTAACGCAGGAAGAGTTGGCTGATAAACTCCAGACAAAAAAATCTGTGATTTCAAGAATTGAAAATCATGCGGAAGATATTAAACTTTCAACTTTAAGGCGGTATGCAAAATCATTAGGGAGAAGAATAAAGATAGAAGTAGTTTAATGCAATTATAGTATTTCTGTACTGCGAATCCTGTCTGCTGCCAAGGCAGGCGCTGACCCTTTTTATTGTTTCACTTAGCATTGTGAGAATGCTTAGGTTTCAAAATGTCGAAACAGCGTTTCGACGTACAAAATGCAGTTGTACAGCGAATCGCCGATTCGCTTCTTTTACTGGCTATATGTCATCAGTTCACAATCAGGAATTGTGGAAACAGTATATACCTGCTTTCAGGCACTGATTCATTTTTTTGTTTCACTTAGCATTGTGAGAATTCTTAGGTTCCAAAATGTCGAAACAGCCTTTCGACGTACAAATATATTCTCCCAATCAGCCTATTTACAAACCGGACTATTTACTAAATTTACAGCATCAAAATAGAGAAATTGTAATGCCGAATATTATAAAGAATTATACCTGCCGGATTGTAACATTTCTGTTTATTGCAATAAATATTTCCTTATACGGACAAGTAAAGCTGCCGCCGGTTATTGATTCATTATCCTTCCCGGTTATGACGTGGTACGGCCTTACCCCTGAACAATTAGACACAGCCCATTTTAAGGAACTAGCCGATGCAGGATTTACTATCAATTTCTCGGATTTGCGCACTCCGGAATTGAATAAAAAAGCATTGGAACTGGCACAACAGTACGGCATTAAACTTATCATTAATGATAAGCGGATACAGCCGGATAAGCCTGTGGATTCAGCCGCAATTGCAAAGTTAGATCAGGTGGTAAAGGATTATTCAGGCTCGCCAGCGCTGCTGGGTTATTTTATTGTTGATGAATCAGGTGCAGAGAATTTTGAGAATATGGCATTAATAAAGAAAGAACTCTGCCTTAAAGATCCGCGGCATCTTGTTTATGCCAATCTGCTGCCGGATTATGCAACTGCCAAACAGACGGGCACTAATACATACGGGGAATACATAGATAAATACATGAAAATATTTCAACCGCAGTTTATTTCTTACGATTATTATCCTTTCGTAAAATCAGGTTTCAAAGATACGTACTATCAAAATCTGGGCACTATACGCGAAGCAGCTCTAAAAGCCGGAGTCCCGTTCTGGTCATTTGCTATGAGCTGCCAGATAAAGCCGGCATTTCCGCTGCCCAGGGAATCATGGATAAGGCTGCAGTTGTTCAGCGGACTTGCTTACGGCGCCAAAGGGCTTCAGTACTTTACTTATTCATTGCCTCCAAGAGATACTGTAGGCCCTGAAGAATTTATAACTTCCATATTGGATTCCAGGGGGAAAGCTACTTATTTATATGATATAGCCGAACGTGTAAATTCTGAAATTCATTCGCTTGAAGGCGTACTTAAACAGCTAAAATCAATTGGGGTTTATCATACAGGCAATCTGCCAAAGGGAACCGAACCGTTACCTGAAGATTTCTATATTAATAAAATTACCGGGGGAGATATGGTTGCCGGATATTTTAAAGATAAATCCGGGCATCCCTATTTACTGCTTGTTAACCGGAATTATGAGCGGAAGTTAAATTTTACTATATCGGTTTCCAAACTAGTGAAGGGATTTATGGAAGTGTCTAAATCAGGCAGCAATGATCCTGTAGAGTATAAAGAAAAGAATGGAAAAATAGAACTGCAGTTTAACAAGGGGGACGGCAGGCTGTTCCGCATTGTTGAATGAGTGGAATTAACAAGATTAATGAAGCTAATTTAGAACACTTGCAGGAATTTGTACAGCGAATCGCTGATTCGCTTCTTTTACTGGCTATATGTCATCAGTTCACAATCAGGAATTGTGGAAACAGCATATACTTGCTTTCAGGCACTGATCCATTTTTGTTGTTTCACTTAGCATTATGAGAATACTTAGGTTACAAAATGTCGAAACAGCGCCTGCCTTGGCGGCAGACAGGTTTCGACGTACAAATTATCTTTCAATGTACATCTCTTCAATCAGGTTGTCGTATCTTTCCTCAACTGCTTTGCGGCGGATTTTAAGGCTGGGAGACATCTCTCCGGTCTCCATGCTGAACGGCTTATCAAGTAATGTAAACTTGCGGACTTTCTCATAGTTTGCAAGTTTCTTCTGTACCTGGGACATGTCCTGCTCAATCAAATTATAAATTTCCCTTGTCCGTGTAAGTTCTTCGGGTTTGCTGTAGGGGATATTGTTCTCATCCGCATAATCCCGGATAGCTTCAAAATCAGGAACGATTAAAGCGCTAAGGAACATTCTTTTATCTCCGATAAGAACAAACTGGTCTATATATTTGGTTGCCAGGAACAGGTTTTCTATATGTGTAGGGGCAATGTATTTGCCGCCGGATGTTTTGAATAAATGCTTTTTCCTGTCTGTAATCATTAAGTAACCGTCGGAATCAAATACGCCGATGTCTCCGGTATGCAGCCAGCCGTCTTTAAGCGCTTCTTCGGTTTCTTTCCTGTTCTTAAAATAACCCAGCATTATGTTGGCGCCTCTGGCAAGTATTTCTCCGTCAGGGGCTAATTTTATTTCAACACCCGGGAAGGGTTTGCCGACTGTGCCGAACTTATAATCATCCGGTTTGTTAG
>JARLHB010000005.1 GCA_031292465.1 Ignavibacteriaceae bacterium | reverse complement strand
TGCAACCGGGGATGTGGTATTAGAGAATCCTTTTGTTAAAACAAAATTACCCTTGCCTGATACAACGTCTTCTTTACAAACAATTTCTGTTGATTTAGAGAATGTAACCCCTGTTCAACAGGTCGGGGTAATACGGGGCATTATTAAAGAGAACAATACACGCTTTGAAAAGCCCGTTACGTTAGCTCCTAATGAGAAAAAGACAGTTGCCTTTACTCCGGATGAGTATAAGCAGCTGCAATTTAAGAATCCTAAGCTTTGGTGGCCCGTTAATAAGGGGGAACAAAATTTATATACACTTGAGTTAAAGTTTGTTACTTCTTCAAATGAAACCAGCCATGAGTTGTTAACACGTTTTGGAGTAAGGGAAATTACGTCTGACCAAAATACGCCTGATTCATCAAGAAGATTTTTAGTAAACGGCTATCCTGTATTTATCAGAGGAACAAACTGGGTGCCGGAGGCAATGCTTCGTAATACAGAAAAGCGCACTTATACCGAACTTCGCTATACTCATCAGGCGGGCGTAAATCTTATACGGCTTTGGGGCGGCGGAATTACCGAATCGGATTATTTCTTTCAACTTTGCGACGAATATGGAATGCTTGTGTGGGCTGAATTCTGGATAACAGGGGATACCGATTTCCCTGTTGATACTGCATTGTATCTTCAAAATCTTGAAAGTACGGTAAAAAGAATCCGTAATCATCCGTCATTAGCTTATTATGTTGCATCGAATGAATCCGATGAAATCCCGGGTACGCGCGAGTTATTAAATAAAATAGATGGTACAAGAGGGTATCAGCCTCAATCGGAATGCGACGGAGTTCATGACGGCAGCCCGTACAAATATGAAAATCCTATGCAGTATTTTGAAAATACTGCTTCCAAAAGAGGCAGCCGGGTTGACGGCTTTAATCCTGAATATGGCACGCCTTGTATTCCTGTATATGAATCATTAAAAGAAATGATGCCTGAAAGAGATTTATGGCCGATAAATGACAGCGTATGGAATTACCTTGATGGCGGCGGTTTTCATCAGGTTACTACAAAATACAGGCAGGCCGTTGACCAGTTTGGCGAATCAGCATCAATTGAAGAGTATTCAAAGAAAGCCCAGTTCGTCGGCGCAATGAATTACCGTTCTATCTGGGAAGTATGGGATTATAATAAGTTTAATTTCGGCGACAGGTTTGCATCAGGATTTCTATTTTGGTACAATAACAGCCCTCTGCCTCAAACAGCTTCACGTTTATATGACTGGTCGCTGGAGCCGACGGCTGCTTTATACTATTCACAAAATGGACTGGCCCCGTTACACCCGCAGTTTGATTATTTAAAGAATACGGTTTCTGTTTATAATGATTATCTAACGGCATTTAAAAACTATAATGTTTCGACTGCGGTTTATGATTTTGATATGAAACCGGTATTGAAATTAAATTCCAAGATAAATATTCCTGCAGACGGGGTTGTTAATGATGCAATAAAAATCGATTTCCCGTCCGGCATTTCGCAAGTTCATTTTATTAAACTTGAACTGAAAGATTCACAAGGCAAAGTTGTAGCTGATGCTTTCTATTGGAGGTCGAAAGATATTTATAAAGGCGCATGGACGATGACCGGGCCTGCCGTCTCAGGATTTCAGGAAATTAACAAGCTGCCCAAAATAAATCTGACTTTAAATGCCGCAGCTGAAACTGTAAAAGGTAAATTTATCATTCACGCAGTAGTTAGTAATAATACAGGCTCGTTATCATTTTTTACCCAATTAAAATTAAAAGATGAAAACGGCAAACCGGTTAAACCTGCATTTTATACCGATAACTTCTTCTGCCTGCAGCCGGGAGAAAATAAAACTGTTGATATTGAGATTCCGGGCGATCAGTTAAAAGGAAATAAAATTATTCTTCTGCTGGATGGCTGGAATGCATTAGGTATAAACAAGGAGCTTACAATCAGGTTACAATAATTTATATAATTAATGTGAAAAATAATTACCGGCAAAGATTATGGAAAGAAGAACTTTTATAAAAGATATTGCGCTTGTCTCCTCCATAGTAGGTACAAATAGCAGCATATTAAGTCCTGAACTTTTTGCAAAAAAATCTGATGCTGCGAAAGATGGAAAAGTAAAACCGCTTGCAATAACCATGTGGGATTTTTCATGGCTGGAACGGCGCTGGCCCGGGGCAGGTTATGAGAATTGGGATAAAGTCCTTGATGAATTAATAGAACGCGGTTATAATGCTGTAAGAATAGATGCATTCCCTCATTTGATAGGAGCCGATCCATTTAAAGAGTGGACGCTAATACCTGTGTGGGACCAGAATGATTGGGGAAGTCCGGGTAAGAACAAAGTAATTGTCCAACCGTCACTTAATTCATTTATCTCTAAATGTAAAGACAGAAGAGTTAAGGTTGGTTTGTCTTCATGGTATAGAGAAGACGCTGATAATGTAAGAATGAAGATTACTACTCCGGAAAAAATGGCGGAGAACTGGATTAAGGTTCTGGAGATGCTAGAAAAAGATAATTTGCTTGATGCAGTTTTATATGTTGATCTTTGTAATGAATGGCCGGGTGATCTTTGGGCGCCGTTTTTTACAAATGAACCAGCTATCTGGGGATATTGGCATACGGAGAAATCGATGAATTGGATGAATGCAGCACTTCATATCATGAAAAAATCATTTCCGCAAATACCGTTTTTGTTCTCATTTGATAATGACAGATATGAATACTATAAAGAAATGAAGCCGCCAATTGATATAGCCGAACACCATTTATGGATGGTTAAACAGAATAATGAAGAGTTCAATAAAATTGTCGGATACAGATATGAGCGTTTTTCTTCTAAGGGTTATATCAATTTGGCAGCGAATGCGGAAAAACTTTACAAATCCCGCCCGGAATATTGGAAAAATTTATTGGCTGCTGCAATAAAAAGATTAGCTGAAAATTCCGAAAAGGCTAACTTGCCTCTTATTACAACAGAGTGTTGGGCAATTGTTGATTACAAAGACTGGCCGTTGCTAAACTGGGACTGGGTAAAAGAATTGTGTGAGCTCGGAGCAATTACTGCTGCATCAACAGGCAACTGGATTGCTATTGCCACTAGTAATTTTTGCGGCCCACAGTTTAAGGGAATGTGGCGTGATGTTGAATGGCATCTAAAAGTGACAGACAGGATTAAATCATCTGCAATTAAAGAAAAGCTTTTAACAGAGAAAGTTACAAATAAAATGTCCTTATAATTATTTATTAGCTGACCAAAGAAGAAAGAGCCTTTTAGCAACAGTTCCTTGCTGAATTTACCAAGAGTTTCCAACCAGTCCCAGACTATTGATTTAGTGTAAAAAATTCAATCTCTTTAATTTTAGCTCAAATTGAAGGAATTAATATTTGAACTAATAAACCAGTTTTTTTTACATATATACCAGCATACCATTAAATGAAAATCTAATTTTAATTGTGAAAAACCTTAAGTTTGGAAGGATGCTATAAAGATTATGTGTATTCATAATGCATGACTTTAAGCAAGTATAGCTAAAAATTTAAATAACAGTTCATAAAATGGAAAAGTTAGTCTTTGATGCTTAATTATAATACGAATGATCATCTATACATGCACAAGCCTGAAATTTTCAATTTTATTGTGATTACACCCTCGCAAGCAATTAAATCTGCAAGTCACATTAGTGAACCTTTTTTACTTAATCAGTTAAAGTTTTCAATTCCGGAGGAATAAATGAAGAGGAATTATTATATAGTTGTATTAATCTTTCTTGTGTTTTTTGTTATTTCTTTTGTAACAAATATTCTTGGTTCTCTTAATCCTGATGTGATTAAAAACTTTCATTTAAGCCTTACCTTATCTGCATTTCTTCCATTTGCATTTTTTGTAGCATACGGGGTAATGTCTATTCCGGCAGGCATAATGCTGGAAAAATATAAAGAAAAGAAGATAATGCTTGCTGCTTTTCTGATATCATTTATCGGGGCATTAATATTTTCAATTTTCCCGCATTACCTTGTATTTATACCGTCGCTTTTCTTAATGGGCGCAGGTATGGCGATGCTTCAGGTGGCAATTAACCCGCTTTTAAGAGTAGCCGGAGGGGAAGAACATTTTGCATTTAATTCGGTGCTTGCCCAATTGATTTTTGGCGCGGCTTCATTTATTGCCCCTATGGTATTAACATACCTCGTAGGAAACTTAAATGATGCAGGATCTAATAATGCAGTTAAATCAATTTTCGCAAACATAATACCGGCAGGTATTCCATGGGTTTCATTGTATTGGGTATTTGCGGTCCTTCTGTTATTGATGGTAGTTGTAATCTTTGTATCAAAATTCCCTGAAGTGGAATTAAAAGAAGATGAAAAATCCGGCAATTTTGCTACACACATGAGTTTGTTTAAGAACAAAACAGTAATTCTTTATTTTATTGCCATCTTTATGTATGAAGGAATCGAGCAGGGAGTATCATACTGGGTTTCCAAATTTTTATACACATACCATAATTATGATCCTATTGCAGTTGGTGCGCCTATAGTTGGATGGTTCTGGGGCATGATGTCTATCGGATGCTTACTTGGGTTAGGGCTGCTGAAATTATTTGACAGCAGGAAGATATTAATGGGAGCAACAATATTTGCTACAATATTTTTAACAATAGCATTGTTCGGTCCGGGTAATATAGCTTTAATTGCATTCCCCATGGTAGGATTTTCTATATCGGTAATGTGGTCAATAATATTTTCATTGGCGCTTAATTCAGTGGACAAGCACCACGGGTCGTTTGCCGGAATTTTATGTACTGCAATAATAGGCGGGGCAATCCTTCAGTTGTTTATCGGCTGGCTGGGCGATACATTTGGCTTAAAGGCAGGTATGTCATTCATTTATGTATCGCTTGCTTACACATTCAGTATAGGAATATGGGCAAAGCCATTAATTACTAATGAAACATTTAAATCAAAGAAATTGGCTGCAGAAAAATAGCTTTTGTATAATCTATAAAAATAAGGAAATAACTAAATGTCCCTGATAAGTTTAAAAGAAATATTAGCTGATGCGGAATCCAGGAATTATGCCGTTGGATTGTTTAATTGTGCCGGAACAGATAGTCTGAAAGCAATAATAAGAGGCGCGGAAGAATGTAATTCCCCGGTTATACTTGGGATAGCAGAAGTGCATATGCCGTATGCCCCGGTTGATCTTATGGCTCCAATGATGGTGGATGCTGCAAAGCGTGCAAAGGTTCCGGTTACTGTACATCTCGATCATGGCCAGAATTTTGAAACTATCATCAAAACAATGAAATACGGATTTACTTCGGTAATGTTTGACGGCTCTGTGTTGGAATATGATGAGAATATTAAAAAGACACGTGAAATCGTAAAAATTGCAAAAGCATTGGGGATATCTGTTGAAGCGGAACTTGGCCATGTCGGCGGAGCCGAAGGCGGCGGGAGTGATGAACATGAAGAATATTATACCGAACCGGAAAAGGCTTTAGACTTTGTTAATCAGACTGAAATAGATGCTTTGGCTATAGCCATTGGAACTGCGCATGGCGAGTATGTGAAAAAGCCATGCCTTGATGTTAACAGGCTTTCGGAAATAAATGCTAAAGTTGATGTCCCGCTTGTGCTGCATGGAGGCTCGGGGCTTTCAGATGACGACTTCAGAGAATGCATTAAGCGGGGTATCAGGAAGATAAACATTTTTACAGATATGTCGTATGCCGCTGCCGAAGGGTTGAGAAAACTATTGGAACAAAAGAAAAAGTTTCATTGTTTCGAATTATCCGAAGTTGCAGAAGAATACATGAAAAAAGTCGTAATGAAAAAAATCCGTTTATTCGGCAGCGATTCAAAAGCATAATAAGAGGTAACCAATGCACGAAGTTACATGTCTCGGAATAATTGTGGCTGATGTAATTGCAAAAACTGTAAACTCGCTGCCGCAGGAAGGAAAGCTTGATCTTATAGATCAGATTGAACTTCATCTTGGGGGCTGCGCTTCAAATGCCGCTGTTGATCTTGAAAAGATAGGCATAAAAACGGCAGTTATCGGAAGAGTGGGAGATGATGGATTTGGTTCTTTTGTTATAAATGAAATGAAGCAGAATGGCGTTAATGTTGAAGGCATAAAAGTAAGTAAGACAAGTAAAACTTCCGCATCAGTGGTTTCTGTACATTCAAACGGCGAAAGGTCGTTTATCCACCATATCGGGGCAAATGCAGACTTTGTTATTGAGGATGTCAACTTTTCAATTATTAATAGTTCAAAAGTACTCTTTGTTGCAGGCGCCCTGCTTATGCCCGGCTTTGACGGCCCTTCAACGGCGGAAGTATTGAAGATTGCTCAGAAAGAAAATAAAATTACCGTATTAGATACGGCCTGGGATTCAACCGGCAAATGGATGCAGCTTATTAAGCCATGTTTACCTTACCTGGATTATTTTATACCGAGCCTGGAAGAAGCCGAAATGATTTCCGGTAAAAGCGATCCTGAAGAAATTGCCGATGTATTTCTTGAAGCAGGGGTAAAAACAGCGGTGATAAAACTTGGTTCTAAAGGCTGTTTTATAAAAAACAAAGCCGGCGAAAAATATTTTATCGATTCTTTCAAAGGAATTAAAGCTGTTGATACAACCGGAGCCGGGGATTCTTTTGCAGCCGGGTTTATTACCGGCATAGTTAAAGGGTGGGACCTTTACAAATGCGGTAAATTTGCTAATGCTGTCGGAGCCCATTGCGTAATTAAAGTTGGCGCGACATCTGGGATAAAAACTATGGATGAAATTCAAAAATTTATTAACTCATATAAAAGTGAGGTGTTTAATGTTAAGTAAATCAGAATTTGAAAATGCAAAAATCAGAACGTTAGAGTACTTTTACAATGCCGGAATAGCTATTTCGGAAAGTGAAAGAGAAAAAATTGAAGTAGCAGATTTCGGATTGAACCGTTTGAATGAAATAGGACTTGAAATACTAATGTATGTGAATACAGAAAGATGCTGTGCCAAGGAGCTTATCCTTTTCCCTTATCAAATATGCCCCGAACACCGTCATCCTGATATTAATGGCAAACAAGGGAAAGAAGAAACATTCAGATGCCGTTACGGAAAAGTGTTCCTTTATGTTGAAGGTGAGCCGTCGGAGAATATTTTCGCTGTTTTACCAAAAGGGAAAGAAAATAGTTTTACAATAAAGCATGAAATAGTGCTTAACCCGGGAGACCAATATACACTTAGGCCAGGAATTCTACACTGGTTTCAGGCAGGACCGGAAGGTGCTGTTGTATCTGAATTCTCAACAAAAAGCAGCGATGAATTTGATATATTTACAGATCAGGAGATAAAAAGAATTCCCGAAATAGAGGGATAATAAAGTTTTTAACAAAAAATAGGAAAATGATGGGAGTATTAGGTATTGATTTAGGCGGCACCAACATACGTGTCGGGCTGGCAGAAAAAAACAAGTTAACAAAAGTCGAATCCTGTGAAGTGCCTAAAAGCAGCAGCCAGGGGGAGGTCGTAGATAGTCTGATTTCCCTGATTGAGAGATTTGATACTAAAAAGATTGAGGGAATTGGCGTTGGCGTTCCGAGTGTTGTTGATGTGGAGAAAGGGATTGTTTATGAAGTACAAAATATTCCTTCATGGAAGGAAGTGCACATTAAAAAGATATTGGAAAAGAAGTTTAAAATTCCGGTTTCAGTAAATAATGATGCTAACTGCTTTGCTGTGGGAGAGAAGTATTTTGGAAAAGTTAAAAAGTACAAAAACATAATTGGTTTAATAACCGGGACCGGGCTGGGCGCCGGAGTTATAATAAACAATCAATTGTATTCAGGTAATAATTGCGGAGCGGGCGAATTCGGGATGATACCCTTTAAGGATAATATCTTTGAGTATTACTGCAGCGGGCAATTCTTTCAAAACGAATTTGGCAAATCAGGAGAAGAACTTTCAATAAAAGCTAAAAATGGAAACCGTGCGGCATTAAAAGCTTTCAGCCAATACGGGGCAAACCTTGGTGAAGCAATTAAAATGATTATGTTCGCTGTTGATCCGGAAGTAATAGTTCTCGGCGGGTCTGTAAGCAAATCATTTAAACTATATGAAAATGCAATGTGGAAATCCATAAAGAGCTTTGCATATACAAAATCAGTCTCCAGGATAAAGATTGAAGTTTCTAAAATAAAACATATAGCAATCCTTGGCGCAGCAGCGCTGTATCTTGATGCAAAAGAAAACAACCTGTTAAAAAAGCCTAAGTCTTAAATATACAGGCTCTAGAATACGTCAGACCATTTAATTACGCTCTATATAATATTTTATATAGAGCGTTTTTTAATTAATTTATTATAACCCGCATTCCCAGAGTTATAATATAAGGACTGGGTTTATATTTAATTTACCTTGCCTTTCATAAATGGGTTTTCTATGTTTGCTATGTCCATATGTATGAACATATAGAATTATAAGTATTAAACATTCAGATATTTTAGATACAAAATCAATATATTTAGCAAACCGTAAAAGTATAAGGATGAATTATGAATTACCGCCATATTTCAAAAATGCTTTTCTTCTCTTTTGTCTTACTCATTAATTCATTATTTGCACAAGCCTCCGGCATTGAACACCGTGTAAGTGGTTTTTCCAATTATATTGCCGGGGCCACTACTGATTACCAGTCATGCCATCCTGAAGCAACAGAAGGAATGTTAGTAAGGTGTTTAAATAAAGATGCGTATATGGAATGGGAGACGGATTCCGTTGCAGGCGCAAATGTAAACGATATTGTAAAATTTACATGGATAGGGGGATATGCGGTTGGCAGTGCAAAGTCCCGGCACATATTTAAATTTGATGCAGGGGAAAACATACATTTTGAAATATCACTTGTGCAGCTTGCCGATAAAAAAGAATGGGCGTTGGAAGAAAAAAATACAAGGCTGGAATTTAGAACAGAAAAAGTTGACAGGAATAATGACTATTTCGGGTATTTCTCGTTAACGCTTCCGGTTAAAGAGATTCCTACAACCGGCAGGTTGAAAATAAAAATCACCGGGGATGGCTCAAACAGCCGTGACTGGTTTATGACAATGCAATATCCTCTTATTCCTAAAATAAGAATATCACCTGAAAAAATTATAAGCAAAGATGCTGATGGGAAACTAAGCCAGCAGGTAAGAGTTTCGATTGATGATTTTGATACCCCAAAGGCGGTTAAAATAGTAACGGAAGGCCATGAAGCAGTTTCCTCTATGTTATCGCTCGGAGCTAATGATTACACATTAAAATATGAGGTGACTAACTCCCCGGTTGAGAAGTCAATCGAAATAAATATTGACGGGAAAGTAACATCCCATCCGGTAACAATCAGCCCGGTAAAGAAAATGACATTTTATCTTATACCGGAAGCACACGTTGATATAGGATATACAGCTCTCCAGCATGAATGCGAGAAAAGGCATTGGAAGAATTTTGATCTTGCAATGGAGTATTCAAAACGTTCTGCAGATTACCCCGTAGAATCAGTCTTTAAATGGAATACAGAAGCCTTATGGGCAGTAAAAAGTTATCTGGAGGAATTTCCTGAAAAACGTGAACAGTTTATCGGGGCTGTGAAAAAAGGATGGATGAATCTTGATGCAAATTATGCTAATGTGCTCACAGGGCTTTGCAGGCCGGAAGAATTATATAAACTGGTCGGTTATTCCAATGTTATTGAGAAAGAGACAGGCGTAAAAATACAAAGTGCAATTATATCCGATGTCCCCGGTTATACATGGGGAATAGTACAGGCATATGCAGATAATGGGATTAAATATTTTTCTGTCGGCCCGAATGAGTTTGATAGAATCGGCAATACATTAAGCACATGGGGTGATAAACCCTTTTATTGGAAATCGCCTTCCGGTGAAAAGAAAATACTTGTATGGGTGGCCGGCAAAGGATATTCATGGTTCCACCATTGGCAAATAACGCGTGATGATATAACTCCGCTTCTTAATTATATGGATGAACTTGAAGCTGAAAATTATCCTTATGATATGGTTCATGTAAGATATAATATTGGAGGTGATAACGGATATCCTGATTCACTTCTGTCGGATTTTGTAAAGAGCTGGAATCAGACGCATGAAACGCCAAAATTTGTCTTGTCTTCAACAATGAAAATGTTTGAAGATTTTGAAGCTAAATACGGTTCTAAAATACCTGAATACTCCGGTGATTTTACACCATATTGGGAAGATGGAGCAGGTTCAACAGCCAAAGAAACAGCACTAAACAGAAATACGGCTGAGTTTCTTACTCAATTGGAAAATTTATATACTCTTAAAAGCATAAAAGATTTTCCGCAAAAGGAGTTTGATGAAGCGTGGAAAAATGTTCTTCTTTATTCAGAGCATACATGGGGCGCCTGGAACAGTATTTCCGATCCTAATAATCAATTAGTAAAAGATCAGTGGGCTGTAAAACAGTCTTTTGCGCTTAAAGCCGACAGCATTGCTCAAAAGCTTTATTCAGGGTTAGCCTTTGATAAAAACAATAATCAAAATATTACGGGTAAAGTAAATGTATATAATACATCTTCCTGGAAAAGAACTGACCTGGTAACTATTCCCTCAAATGTAAAAACGGTGGGCGATTTAGTTATTGATGAAAATGGCAACCGGATAAAATCTCAGCGCTTAACAACAGGTGAGCTTGTTTTTGTTGCAATAGATGTTCCGGCACTTGGAAGTAAACAGTATTCATTTACACAAGGCGAAATAAAACAAAAAGATGCGGTTTCGAAGTCTGAAGACAATACGAATACAACAATTTCAAACAAGTTTTTTAGTATTGCTGTTAATAAAGAGACTGGTGCAATAGACAAAATTACTTCAGGTAAAAGTAAATTCAACTTCTCGGATGAAACTAATATGTACGGATTAAACGGATATATATATACAGGGACTAATGCCGAAAATCCAAGGACTAATGGAAAAGTTGATATTACTATGAAGGAAAGCGGCCCGGTTCTTTCATCGCTGGTTATTAAATCAGATGCCCCGGGTTGCAACAGCCTTACAAGGGAAGTTGAATTATATTCTGATTTGAAAAAGATAGGTATAAGCAATACAATAGATAAAAAGAATGTCTTTGAAAAAGAAAACGTCCGGTTTGCATTCCCGTTTCGAATCCGGAATCCCGAAACAAGGCTGGATATTGCCTGGGCTGTTATAAGGCCGGAGAAAGATCAACTTGCAGGCGCTGATAAGAATTATTTTACGGTTCAGCGCTGGGCGGATGTTTCTAACAAAAATATTGGAGCTACACTTGCAATTCTTGATGCCCCCTTGCTTGAAGTGGGCGGAATGTATGGTGAAGCATGGATGAAGCCTCAAAAGCAGGATTGGTTTACCAAAACATCTTCTTCATCCCTTCTCTATTCTTGGGTAATGAACAATTCCTGGGGTACAAATTATAGAGCTTCTCAGGAAGGCTCTGTGTCATTCAGGTATGCAATCCTTCCGCACGCCGGATTCGATTATTTGCAGTCATATAAGTTTGGTGTGGAACAAAGCCAGCCGTTTATTTTAATGTACAATGCTCAAAACATGAAGATTGAATCTCCTCTATTCCGCCTTGATGAGAATTCAAAAATTGTACTGACTTTGCTCGAACCTTCAAGAGATAAAAAGAACCTGATGATACGGCTTTATAATCCAACAAATGTTGCTGCAGAAACGAATATTACCTGGAACGGGAAGGCAAAGCATAAATTGTATTTAAGTAATGGTGACGAAGACAATATTTCAGAAACTACGAATAAAGTTGAATTGAAACCATTTGAGGTAAAAACAATTAAAGTGGTGTTCTGATTTCGAAAATTTTTTCATTTGCTGTCTGTGGTTATATATAGACTGTGTTCTGGACAAATAAGCCTGAAAAGGTTTTTGTTAGAGTATAGTTAAGCCATAGGATTTCACCGAAAGTCCTATGGCTTATTTTTTTTGAAAATCAATAATCCGTGGCAAACCTACAACTATTCACTTCATTGTTTAATCAATTTGTCATTTGCATAAGGTAATTATTTGTTGATATTATACACATTTTAACTTATGTACCTGATATTTTGACATAAAAACCTGTTTACATAAACTGATTATCATATTTTAATTACTGAATTGATAATTTTGTTCAATAAACATCATTTTTAGTAATTTAGGAATAACCGAACTTAACAAATGGAGATTAATATGTGCTTGAAGTCCTTAAGAGCTTTTCAAATAATAAGTTATGCGATTATTATGTCGCTTTGTCTAACTTTTACCGTTGTTAAAGCTCAAAAAGCCCCTGCCCTTTCATTTACTAAAGATGGTAAATTCAAAATTGTACAGTTCACAGATATTCATCTAAAGGAATATAAAAAGTCGCAGAGTGACAGCGTTATAAATACAATGACGAATATTCTAGAGAAGGAAAAGCCTGCTCTGGTTATTCTGACGGGAGATATTGCAACTTCAGAAAATGTAAAAGCAGCCTGGGCTGCCGTAACAAAACCAATGATAGATGCAAAAATTCCCTGGGCAGTTGTATTCGGAAATCATGATCACGAACATGGCTTTACCAATAAGCAGATTATGGAGTATTTATTAACACTTCCGTTGAATTGTTCCAAAATGGGCCCAAAGAATATTTCAGGCGCCGGCAATTATGTAATTGAAATTAAAGATGCAAACGTAAAACAGGTAAAAGCCCTTTTATACTGCCTGGACTCCAACGCTTATACTTCTGAAAAGGATAATGATGAGTTAGGCGAATACGACTGGATTAAATTTGATCAAATTAAATGGTACAGAGAAGAAAGCGCCCGGTTTACAAAGAAAAACCAGGGTAGTCCATATCCTGCATTAGCGTTTTTCCATATCCCCCTGCCTGAATATAAAGAGGTAAAGGGATTTAGCACAACCGTAGGAGACAACGATGAAGAAGTAAGTTCACCCAAAATTAACTCCGGAATGTATAATGCATTCCTGGAATCGAAAGATGTTATGGGTGTATTTGCAGGCCATGATCATAATAATAATTATATAGGCTGCCTTAATAATATCTGTCTAGGATACGGATGCAAAACAGGCCGTGACTCCTATGGCAAATTGGAAAAAGGTGCAAGAGTAATTGTACTTTACGAAGGCGAGCGGAAATTTGATACATGGATAGAGACACCAAACACCCCGGCTAAATACTTTGTTACTTACCCGGAATCATTTAAAAAGAAATAGCCGATACTAATAAATTATGCACTCAATGCAATTTGAAATGAGATTAAATTCCGGGTTCATCAAAGTAATTACGATTATTACTATCTTTTTTATTACCTCATATTGCCAGAAGAAGGAGTATTTAGTTACAGCTTATGGTGCAATTGCCGACGGACAGACCAATAATGCATTGTCAATTCAAAAAGCAATTAATGAAGCATCTGAAAATGGCGGCGGAAAAGTTATTGTACCTTACGGAAATTTTGCTACAGGTGTAATATTCCTTAAATCTAATGTCGAACTTCATATTGATTCAGGCGGAAGATTATTGGGAAGTGTTAAAAGAGCTGATTATGACAATCCAATTGCCTTGGCTTTAATTGTTGCAAAAGATCAAAAAAACATCTCCATTACCGGCGGCGGAATTATAGACGGCCAGGCTACTGAACTAATGAAAAACATTTTTCAAATGCTGCAGGATGGTACACTTAGTGATCCTCAATGGGAATTTAAAAGGCCAACCGAATCCTGCCGCCCGTATTTAATAGGGCTAAAAAACTGCAGCCATGTTAATGTAACCGATGTAACTGTTATGAATTCATCCTGCTGGGTACAAGTATATGACAGATGCTCTGATTTAGTAATTAATAATATAAAAGTGGAAAGCACTTCTTATTGGAATAATGACGGTATAGATATTTCAGACTGTAAAGATGTTAAGGTTACGAATTGTAATGTTAACTCAGCCGATGACGGTATTTGCCTGAAGTCAGAATTCTCCGGCAGTTGTTGTGAGGATGTTTATATAGCAGACTGTATTATCCGTTCAAGTGCCAGCGCATTTAAGATGGGAACCGCATCTAAAGGTGGATTCAAAAATATTACAGTCCGTAACCTTACAATTTATGATACATACCGTTCTGCCATTGCAATTGAATGTGTTGACGGCGGTACAGTTGAAAATATAAATATTGAAAAAATAACAGCGAAAAATACAGGCAATGCCATATTTATTCGTTTGGGCCACCGGAATTTGGATGGCGCTGTTGGTGAACTAAAGGGGATCCGAATTGCGGATATTAAAGCCGAAATCCCTTTAAGAAAACCTGATCTGGGCTATCCGTTTGAAGGGCCGCCGGATCATCTCCGCGGCTTATATCTAAGATCTTTAAAAGAAAGGCCTAACCTTGGATACCCTTTCGTAGGGCAGCCGGCTTATCCTTACAATCTTATTCCATCATCCATTGTCGGCATACCCGGTTATCCGGTAAAAGACGTAACACTTGAAAATATTGAAATTATTTTCGGCGGAGCAGGGAATAAAGAAGTTGCGCATGTCAATCTTGATTCGTTAAACAAGATACCTGAAAAAGAAGATGACTACCCTGAATTTTCCATGTTTGGCGAACTTCCTGCCTGGGGATTTTATATCAGGCATGCTGATGGCATTAACATGCAAAATGTAAAAATACTTTATAGAAATTTTGATTTTCGCCCTGCGCTTGTCTTTGATGATGTGAAAGATATAAATCTTAAAGATATCCAAATCCCAACGGGTGAAGAGCTGCCGGTTATTCTATTCAATAATACGGTAAACAAGAAATTAGAGAATATAATTTTACCTGTTGAATCAGGTAAAGGGATAATGGAAAAATAACAAAAATAATTAGGCCTTAAATCAACAAGGACCTGAACCAATATAATTCAAATATATTAAACCAATTCCGGGTAATTTGAAATGAGATACAAAAAAATACTGGCAGCAATAATTTTATCAATAATATTTTGCGGCTGCAAAGCTTCCGGCTTACTAAGTGCAGATGAGAATGATTTCACAAAATATGTTGATACATTTATAGGAACTGCAAAAACCACAACCATCTCGGGATTGCGGCATGGTACGGGAACTGAACAAAATGCCCAGGTACAGCCGGCGGTTACTGTACCGTTTGCTATGACTAACTGGACACCACAGACACAAAGTACCGAAAGGAAATGTATAGCTTCATATTACTATATGGATTCAATTATTACCGGATTCAGGGGATCACACTGGCTTAGCGGTTCATGCTCACAAGACTATGGATCAATGACTGTCATGCCGGTGTTTGGTAAGTTAGTCTGTACCTCATCTAATAGGGGTTCAAAATTCAGTCATTCCAATGAAATTTCTACTCCATATTATTATAGTGTGAAATTAGATGAATATAATATTAATGCTGAAATGACTTCTACAACACGATGCGGTATTTTCAAATTTACATTTGAAAATGCCGGCGATGCTCATATTATATTGAACCCTAATAGTGACAAGGGCGAGGGATTTATTAAAATATTGCCGGACCAGAATGAGGTAGTAGGTTATAATCCGGTTTATCGTCTTTATCAGGGATGGGGGAAAAGCGCAGGTTTTTCAGGTTATTTTGTCGCCAGACTTGAAAAAAAGGTTGATCTATATGGAGTGTATTCGAATGATAAACTCTTAGCTAATGAAACGACTATAAAAAAAGAACATGGCATAGGTGCTTTCCTTTCTTTTAATGTTAAAAAGGGGGAACAAATTATTCTAAAAGTAGGGACGTCTTTTGTAAGTATTGAACAAGCGCGTAAAAATTTGGATGCAGAGATACCCGGATATAATTTTGAATCAACAAAAGAAAAACTGAAGGATACATGGAATAGTTTATTATCCAAAATAGAAGTTGAAGGGGATAATAAAAACGATATTGTTAAATTTTATACTGCAATGTATCACAGTTTTCAACAGCCCAGAATATATAATGATGTAGATGGCCAATATCCCCGCTTTGATGGAAATGCTCAAATTGATACAATTAAAGACGGTAATTATTACTGCGATTTTTCTTTATGGGACACTTTTAGGGCACTACACCCTTTATATAATATTATTGCTCCGAAACAGAATGCGGAAATAGTTAAATCATTGTTAATAAAGGCAAAAGCAGGCGGATGGCTGCCCATTTTCCCATTGTGGAATAGTTACACTTCTGAAATGATAGGCGATCATGCCATAGCAGTTATCGCAGAAGCATATATTAAAGGTGTAATCGATTTAACCGAGGAAGATTATAAGTTATTAAAACATAATGCCAATGAAACTCCGTCTTCATATGAGGATTATAAAGACGGGAAGGGTCGGAGAGCGCTTACCTCTTATCTTAAATACGGCTATATTCCTGTAGAAGATTCGGTTAAAGAGGCATTTCATGATAATGAACAGGTATCCAGAACCCTGGAATACGCTTATGATGATTTTGCTTTGTCCCAGATTGCAAAAAAAATGGGAAAAGAAGATGATTATATTTATTACCTGAAACGTTCAAAGAATTACCGGAATGTTTTTGATACAAGTGTAAATAATGTTAATGCACGGCATATGGATGGCACATTTGTTAAAAACTTTTCACGCGATAAAGAATGCACGTATATTACGGAAGGCACTCCCTGGCAATATAATTGGTTTGTACCCCAGGATGTAAAGGGGCTTATAAATGAAATGGGCGGGGAAGTTTCATTTAATAAAGAATTAGACGATTTTTTTGCGGCGGGGCAGTACTGGCACGGCAATGAACCAAGCCATCAGATAGCTTATTTATATAATTATTCCGGCCAGCCCTGGAAAACACAAAAAATAATAGCCGATATTAT
>JARLHB010000324.1 GCA_031292465.1 Ignavibacteriaceae bacterium | reverse complement strand
GAACTTAACCTTACTGCGGCTTTATACTTATCCAGTTGAGCCTGTGAAAGATATTCAAGGTTCAGTTCATAAATGCCGCGTTTGGCAATATACTCATCCTTTGTTACCAGGATGCAGTAAGCCTGCTTATCGCTCCTGCCAACCCTTCCGCGTAATTGATGGAGCTGCGACAAACCGAATCTGTGCGCATCATTAATTAAAATGATATTTGCATCCGGAATATCAATTCCAACTTCAATAACAGTGGTTGCTATCAGTACGTCAAACTTTTTTGCAAGGAAAAGCATCATTGCTTCTTCTTTTTCCTGCCACGACATCCTTCCGTGAATAAGTCCGAGCGATATATCTTTAAAATGCGTCTCTTTTAATTCGTTGTAATACGTCTGTGCAGCTTTTAATTCAAGCTTTTCGGATTCTTCAACCAATGGATATACAATAAAGGACTGGTAACCTTCTTTTCTTTTATCTATTATATATTTATAGATATCCGGCAGCGTGCTCTCACCCCTTAGCAATGTCTTAATGGTTTTCCGGTTCCTGGGCATCTCATTTATAACAGAAACATCAAGGTCGCCGTAAACAGTCATAGTCAATGTCCTCGGTATAGGCGTAGCGCTCATTACAATTACATCTGGTGTAGCGCCCTTACTTATCAGCCTTGCTCTTTGGGCAACTCCAAAACGGTGTTGCTCATCAACAACAACTAATCCAAGATTCTTAAACTTCACCTGCTCTTCGAACAAAGCGTGTGTTCCAACAACAATATCAGCTTCATTCAGTTCAATATCCTGCAGGTTTTTTTCTTTAACTGATTTCTTTTGCCCGCCAAGCAGCAAGCTTACTTTTATTTCTCTGTATTTATGGACTTCCGAAAGAGATTTCATCAGTCTGGAAATATTTTTTACATGCTGATCGGCTAATATTTCAGTCGGCGCCATTAAAACAGCCTGATATCCGTTATCAACAGCAATAAGCATTGCAATTAATGCCACAATAGTCTTGCCGCTGCCGACATCCCCCTGCAAAAGCCTGTTCATCGGGACAGGTTCTCCCATATCTTTTCTTATTTCGCTCAATACTTTTAACTGCGAATCTGTCAAAGTAAAAGGAAGAGTTTTTAGGAAGTCGTGGATAAGGCTTGTCTTAACCTTTAGTGAATTGCCTGTAAGCTTGTTTTTATAGTTGTGCTTTCTAAGGGCAACAAGCGTTTCAAGATAAAAAGACTCCTCAAATTTAAACCGCACAACTGCCGACTGAAGCATTTCTTTATTAACAGGGAAATGAAAATTCTTAACAGCATCACAGATATTAATTAAATTATTCTTAACTACTATTTCTTCCGGTAGCGTTTCTTCCAGTTTATCCGCATAACTATCTACGGCATTACTGATAATCCTTCTCAGGCTTAAGTCCCCGACATTAGTAGTCTTTAATTCCTTAGGGATACGGTAAAACGGAATGATTTTACCCGTGTTCAGGAAACTATCTGATTCTTCTTCTGTAATCCTGTCAAAATCAGGATGGGTAAACTGCAGGTTATTATATTTGGATAAAGCCGGTTTGCCGGATACTGCAAATATGTCACCCTCATTAAAAACCGACTCAAAATATTTTATTCCCTGGAACCAGATACATTCAAAAAAACCAGTGGAATCTCTCATCTGCACTTTCAGCAATTCCTTTTTACTGAAACGAAGTTTTTCTTTGTCTGCAACCTTTGCAATTATCGTTAACTCTCCTGCATAACCGTTTACCAGATAACTGAATGCCTTTGATGAATTAAGCGTGGTGGTCCTGTCCAAATGGCGGGAAGGGAAATAAAACAGAAGGTCCCTTACTGTGGTTATCCCGATTTTCTTAAATGCTTCTGCACGTTTAGGCCCGACAGATTTCAGGTACTGAACAGGCCCGTTTAATATTTTATCTTCTTCGGATTTCATTAGTATGAAAAATAAATTATGTAATTATGAATAACAACACACACCATTATAGAAAGTGCATTCCAATTTACGTATGTTCAAAATTGCCCCGGCATTTATGCCGGGGATAGGATTCTCCCTCAACCCGGCTTTAGCCCTAAAAAGAAGTTAATAGCATGTTACATTCACAAATAATAAAAAAAATATTACCCACGACTTAAAAAGTCGAGACTATTTTAAATTTAATTTGAATAGAAGTGGCACATGTATCTGCTTACTAATTTTTTATTTGCACAAGAATATACTTTCAATTAGTTTTGATTATGATTTCAAATGAAGATAAAATAATAGTTGAAGAACTGGCCAAAAAGTATAATGTGTCAAAATTATATTTATTTGGTTCCAGCCTTGATCCTTATAGAGAGGCTAACGATATTGATTTGGCCGTAGAAGGGATAAAACATTCTTTGTTTTTTAAGTTTTATGGCGAATTGATTTTTAGTTTATCTAAACCTGTTGATGTGCTCGATTTAAATAAAAAATCCCTTTCTAATGATCATATTAGATCTAAAGGTATTCTTTTATATGGATGATCTAAAAAATAAGGTGTTGGCAGAATTAGAAAATATAGATGAAATATTTGGTGAACTGCCGTCTCCTACCAAACTCCTCTTTTTATCGACTCTTGAACTTGCCGGGGTTGCTGCGTTAATACACAATTTTTATAACGGTATTGAAAACATTATTAAACAAATATTAATATCGAAAAGTATCTCAATTCCTGATGGGAAATCATAGCATAAAGAATTGCTTGACGCTGCAGTTATTGGAAATATTATTTCTGTAGATTGTAAAATAAACATTGGTCAATATTTAGCCTTCCGCCACTTTTTCAGCCACTCTTATGCATTGGACCTCTACTCAGAAAAAATGGAGCCCTTAGTTGAAAACATTCAAGAAGTTTATTCTTTATTCAAGAAAGAGATAAATAAATTCTTGTAAATTTTATTCATACTATATACCGGCAACTGCTCAAACCAAACAGAATACAATTTACAAAATTTCCTCCCCCCTCATTGGGGTTTAATAATGCCTTAACCTGGTTATAGGGCTTGATAACTTATAAATAAGTGATTAACTTATTATTAACCTCAATAAATAATTTATTAATTCTTAGAAAAGGCGGGGACTATGAAAAACTTAATGTTCATTTCCATTGCTTTTATGGTATTCTTCGGGTGTGCCAATAACAATCCTGTAAGCAGTTTGTATCCCGGATATGATTATTCAATCGAACAGTCATGGAATTGTTTCTGCCCGAACAGCGGCATGAAAGTAAAAGTATTTGTAAGGGCAGATACTATTGCAAAAGTAATTTTACTTTCCGACAATTCTAACGTGTCTTATGACCTTTGGGAACCTTATAGAACTATAAAAGGACTATTTAGTGAAGCCGCATCATTTGATACTTCAGCATATAGTGTAAGTGTTTCTTATGATTCAGTCTTTCACTATCCCTCAATGATATATGTTGGCCGTAAACCAATTATTATAAATGATACTCTTGTAGTAGGATTCAATGACGTATGGTTTCAAATAAAAACCTGGAATTTTATACCTTACAGGTAAAGCACTAATAATTCAATGGGAACAGAATTTAAATGCTGTCAGCCTTATAATAATGCCATATGAAAAAGATCTTAAAATATTTTCTATTATTCCTATTTGTCTCAGAAATTAACTATGGACAATCGTTAAGCTTAAGCGATTTCAAAATTGGATCAATTAGCCTGAACAGGTCAATTTGGCCGGTAATAAAACATTATGGAAAGCCGGTAAATAAAGATTCTATTGAAGGCTATATCTCATATTCGTACCTTGATTTTACAATTTGGTTAGATGAAACCGACCATAAGATAAATGCATTCCAAATTATTCATCCTAATATAAAAGCGTCTAGAGGAATAGCGATAAATGATTCCGTACAAAAAATTATAAGGCTATTTGGAAAGCCGGGCGAGACCGGAGAAAAATTTGAGCGGCTGGTTGGAGTATATGATTTTACATTTAGCGATTATTCGGCCTACCTCGACTACTATTATGAATCGAACATTTATGATTCACATTATAAAGAATATTATCACTGGCATATTATATTTTATTTAAAAGAAAATAAAATAGTCAGGATATTATACTTTATAGAAGTATTTGAATAACTTAAATTAAAAATTCATCTCTGCTTCTAAATTAAGGAACCTGCCTGAAAACATTGTGGGTACACCGACAGGCTGCCTGGTTTCAGGGAATACGTGGTACCAGTTATAAGAAGCTATGTTATTCTTGTTAAATATATTCATTACATCAACAATTAGTGTTATATCCTTTTTATTTTTCAGCTCAATTTTATAAGTCAGCCCCATATCCACTCTGAAATAGAAAGGGATTACCCAGCTGTCGTTATAATCTATTTTCATATAATATTTACCCGTTACAGGGTCTTTTTCCGAAATATATGGGTGGTACAAATATCCGGAGCCGAATAACAACCGTACATGCGATTGAAAATTCTGCCTGCTCTTAATTCTGTCCTGCAGGAATATTTTCAGTGTATGCGTCTGATCCAGCAGCCTGCGTACATAAGGTGCGTTGCTTCCTGCCAGCCTTTCTTTTGTATCAAGGTAGCCGTAACCAATCCACGTTTTTATTCCCTTTACAAGCTCACCTTCATACTGCAGGTCAAATCCTTTGGCATATCCCTCATAATTGTTATTATCTCCATATACTAATTTTAACTGATCGACATAATACGGAATTAATTTATCAAGTTTTTTATAATATATGTCTGCTGTGAACCTGTTATTATCGGCAAATTTTTTATCCCAGCTTGCCATAAAATTGATAGACCGTTGTGATTTTAGTGTGGTTCTTGAATTTTCAATAACCTTATCCATTACTTCATAATAAAATGGCGGCTGATAATAATAACCGCAGCTTAAATTAATGGAACTGAGAGAGTTAAAGAAATAATTTAAACTTGCACGCGGGCTTACTAATGTTTCTTCGGTAAATTCATACCTTAATACCCTTACGCCTGCTTCTACCTGAACCACTTTATTAAAGCTTATTATATCCTGCATATATCCGCTGTAAGCGGGAAACTTTACATCCTGTTTAAGATTTGTATTATATGTCGCATCAAGAACTGTGTCTTCACCTGTTTCATACATATATTCATCGACCGTGTTGGTAAAATTGTAATAATGTAATGTAAGTCCGGTTTCTATAGCATGTATTGAGCTTTTTATTCCCAGTATCGACTTCAGTTCATAATCCTTCATTATCAGCCGGTCATTGGCATATTCATATCTCGACTTAAGATATTCTTTTGTACTCTCAACATTATATGCATCGTCAGAATAATATACATCGCTGCTAAGGTTCTTATGATCTTCTTCTTTAGTAGAATAAGCTGAGCCTGAAAGGGAATAATTGACATTGCTATTTAACTGATTATTATACTTCAACCCTATAAGTCCGGTGTTAAAAGTATAGTCATGGCTTCCATTATATTCCACCAACACTTCCTTCACATCAAGGTATGCTGTTTGAAAATTGCCTGCCCAGTTATCAGGTACAAGCTGGAACTTATTATTTGCATTTATTAAAAGAAGTTCCAGATTGGAAGATGGAGAAACATTATAATTTGCTAACAATTGAACATCTAAGTAAGTAGGATGGTAATTCCCTTCAGTCTGCAGTTTGGAAGCAAAGAGAGTAGGATAGGAATATCTTACTGAACCCGCTAAATTCAGGTTGCCGAACCTTTTATAAACCGTTGCCCCTGAATTCAGCAAACCTGTTCTGATAGTTCCCGAATAAGATGAATCAAAATTATTTTTATATGTTAACTCAAGAGCCGATGACATTTTATCGCCAAGCCGGGCTGAAAAAGTCCCCCCGTTAAAATTAAGATCGTTTACCAGATCTCCGTTAACTATTGACTGGTTTTCTTCAATGCCTTCGGTAATTAAAAACGGGCGGTAAATTTCAAATCCGTCCAGATATATAAGGTTTTCATTATAATTTCCGCCGCGCACATTATAAGCGCTGGTTAACTCGTTATTGGAATTAACACCCGCTAATATTTTAACGCTGCGTAAAGCATCGGAATATACAGTCGGCATTCTTTGCATATCAACTTTTTCAAGGCTTTGCGTTACCGGCGAAAATATTTCTCTTTTGCCTGTAACGGAAACTTCTTTCTGGTTAAGCGGTTTGGGTTCTAATTCTATAACAATATTAAAGTGCGGATTCTTTTTAGACAGTTTAATGGTTTTGGATATGCCCTCATAGCCGATATAGCTTAACTTGATTTCATATGTACCATAAGGTAACAAGATTGAAAATTCGCCGTGTGCATCAGAAATGGTTCCGTGGTCTGTTGGCTGGACATAAATATTGGCATTTGTTAACGGTTCCCCCGTTGACTTGTCTATTACCTTTCCGGTTACTTTCCCTTTATCTTCCTGGGCAAAAACAGCCAAATTACAGGCAAGAAACAGTAATACTATTATACGCATTATGGCCTAAGAAATATGACTAAATAATAAAATGCCGTATAACTAATTACTGATAATAACTCCCTTTGCTTTTTGTAAGGATAAAATTTTGTTTAACTAAAGATATAATTATTACCGACAATATAAAATGGTAAAATCATTCACTGCTAAAGATTAAGAATTAAAAGATTACAATTTGTTATTAAGGCGGATGATTAATATCTCCTTATTTATTTCTTATTATATACGCAATCATTGTTTTAGACAAAAAAAATTTTAATTATTTTTGAATACAATTATTATTCATATTGTAGATTTAGAGAAGTCTTGCATGACCGAACCAGTATTTATTTCAGTAAAAATCCTTTTCCTTTTGGGATTTACTTTACACAATTTAGAAGAAGCTGTTTGGCTGCCCAAATGGTCGGAGCATGCAAAAAAATTTCATAAGCCAGTCAGTTCAAATGAATTCATATTTGCCGATATTATTATAACTATGCTCGGTTATATATTTACCGGGCTTGATATTTTGTTTTACAATCCGGGTAATATTTTACATTATTTTTATTTGGGATTTATCGGGATGATGGGGATAAATTCAATATTCCCCCATTTAGCAGCTACTTTAGTAATAAAGAAATATTCGCCGGGGCTATTAACAGGTCTATTTCTTAATCTGCCATTGTCAATAATCATTACCGCTGAATACCTTAATACAGGTATTAACCCCTATTTGTTAATAACTTCAATTGTTATTGTCAGCAGTAGTGTTTTAGTATCATTAAAGTATTTATTTAAGTTGGGCCACCAATTATTTGATTATTAAGATAAGAATTCCCCGTTCAGTAGATTCGCATTTCTGTTTTCTCTAATATAGTTTGTGTAATTTCGATTGTAAAACAAGATTAGAATAAGCAATTAAGAACTCCAAATTTTTGCTTTCTATTCCATTCTCATATCGCGGGTCATTAAATCTGTTGTGGCTTTTACGGGGTCTTTATCTTCGAAAAGTATTTTGTAAACTTCGGATGTAATAGGCGTATCAATATTATATTTTTCAGCCAACTGGCTTGCAGACCTGCTGGTTTCAACACCTTCCGCAACCATATTCATCGACTTTAATACTTCTTTCAATTTCTTTCCGGCGCCAATCTGTTCGCCAACATAGCGGTTCCTGCTGTGGCGGCTCATGCAGGTTACAATTAAATCCCCCATTCCGGAAAGGCCTGAAAAAGTATCGGGGCATGCGCCCATTGCTACGCCAAGGCGGGCAATCTCCGCAACGCCGCGCGTCATTATAGCAGCCTTTGTATTATCGCCAAACTTTGCGCCGTCAATAATTCCTGCACCTATTGCTATAACATTCTTAAAAGAACCTCCCAGTTCAACGCCAAGAACATCTGTTGAAGAATATACCCGGAAGTAAGGCGTCATAAAAGAAGATTGTATAGTTTTGGACGTATCATGATTTTTAGATGCGGCAACTACAGCGGTTGGGATCCTTCTGCTTACTTCTTCCGCATGGCTCGGGCCGGATAGTACTCCTATTTGTTCTTCATCCAGTAACGGGATTTCGTCCCGCAGCATTTGAGTCATTGTCATTAACGAATTGTTTTCGATCCCTTTTGCCACATTAACAATGATAGTATCCCTGATATCAGAAGATTTAATATTTTTAATTACGCTTCGTAAAAACTGGGATGGAACAGCAAGAACAATAAGGTTTTTGTTTACTGATGCTTCTTCAAGATCGTGAGTAATATTTATTTCTACAGGGATTTTAATTCCGGGCAGGAATGTTTTGTTTTCTCTTGTCTTTCCTAAAACTTTTGCATAATGTTTATTAAATTCCCAAAGGGTAACATCATGCCCGTTATAATAAAGTAAGACGGCAAGGGTAGTGCCCCAGCCTCCGGCGCCTAAAACAGAAATTTTCATTAGTTAAAGAGTAGATTATTTCTTTTTAGAAAAACTTAATTTGTGCTCGTTCCCATTAATCAAACGAACTACATTTTTACGATGTGTAAATATAACTAATAACGAGACTAAAATAACGAAAGGTAATAATGTATTATAATTTGGAATGTTTACATTAAAAACATTCTCACGAATAATCAATGTTAACGGTACTGCAATAGCTGCTATTATAGAACCGAGAGAAACATAACGCGATACGGAAAAAACTACAATAAAAACTCCGACAGCAACAAGCATATCAACAGTAGTAATCATCAAAAGCATACCCAATGAGGTCGCAATTCCTTTACCGCCTCTAAATCCTGCAAAGACTGTCCAGACATGCCCAATAACTGCCGCAATACCTGCAATTATCTGGATTAAAGTAAAATCATCAAACGGAGTTTCATTTGCAAAAGGCATAGATCCGTAATGAAGGCGTGCTACAACTATAACGGCTAAAACACCTTTTAATGCATCAAGAACAATAACTAATAAACCTTGCTTCCATCCAAGTACACGCATAACATTAGTACCACCGGCATTGCCGCTGCCATAATCTCTGATGTCTATTCCTCTGGTTAATTTACTGACTATGATACTCGTGGGTATTGAGCCTACCAGATATGAAAGTAATATTATCGTTGCAAGTAAAAACATATTATTTCTATATTTTTAAATCATTAAACATCTAACGTATATATTTTAGTTTAAATATTCAATGACAAATGATACTTTAAATGTGTGATGCTGAATATTTACACACACTTCCGGTAGTTTATCATCGAATATTTTCTGTTTTTATTTAGACGCTTAATAAGCCTTTTAAGTTTAAGGTGATGCGTTATCACATTATTTATGAATTAGCCGCCTGAATATTTGAACATCCGACTTTGTGGTAACTTTGAAGTTTAAAACCGAACCTTCGGCAATGTGTATTTTTTTCCCGAGCCTCTTAACCAGCATAGACTCGTCGGTACCGTAGTAGTTTTCTTCATATGCTTTGCGGAAGGCTTTCATTAAATCTTTATATTTAAATATCTGGGGAGTTTGTACATAATATACTTCTTTCCTCTCCAGATATGAATCAACGGTTTCTTTTGCATTAATAAGCGTATCTTTTGCTTTTACGCAAACCAAAGCATTCCCTTTTTTTTCTGCAACGCTTATCGCATTATTTAATGTATTTGAAGTTAATAAAGGCCGGGCAGCATCGTGGACAATAATAAGATCATCTTTTGCCGCATTTATTGCAGAGAGTGCATTATAAACAGAATCCTGTCTTTCCTTTCCCCCGTCAACAACACTCTTAACTTTTGTAAGATTATACTTTTTTATTATCCTTTTTAACAAGGGGAAATAAGCCTTCTGGGCGGCAATAATAATTTCATCTACCGATTTGTTTTTTTGGAACACTTCAAGTGTATATACTATAAGCTCTTTACCGCTGAATTTAAGATATTGCTTAGGAGCGGAAAAACCGCTCCTAAGTCCTTTCCCTCCGGCAGGAATTACAACAAAAGTTTTCATAAAATAAGCATTGCATCGCCGTAACTAAGGAACCTGAAGTTATCTTTTAATGCTTTCTTATATGCCTTCATTACATATTCGGTTCCGGCAAAAGCGCATGTAAGCATAAGCAAAGTAGATTCCGGCGTATGAAAATTTGTAATCAGTTTCTTCGTAATTTTAAAATCATAAGGCGGATAGATAAATTTATCCGTCCATCCGCGGCTTGGCTTAATAAATCCTTCAGCCGTAACGCTTGTTTCAAGAGCACGGCAGGTACTTGTACCTACAACAAAGACGTTATGTTTGGATAAAATAGCTTTGTTAATTTTATCTGAGGACTCAGGAACAATTTCATAATATTCTGAATCCATTTTGTGTTTAGTAAGGTCTTCAACTTCTACCGGCCTGAAAGTTCCCAAACCAATATGAAGCACAACAGGAATAATTTCTATCCCTTTTTTCTCTATCTTTTGAATTAGTTTGGGTGTAAAATGAAGGCCTGCAGTAGGTGCAGCAACTGCTCCGTCTACTCTTGCATATATTGTCTGATAATTTTCTTTATCAGATGGTTCCGGCTCTCTTTTTATGTAGGGTGGAAGCGGCGTTAAGCCTATTTTTTCAACTGCCTTATAAACATTCCCGGGCTGGTTAAAGCGGACTGTTCTGCCGCGGGAGGTTGTATTATCTATTACTTCACACCAGAGTTTATCGTTAAAATAAATCTTGTTGCCAATTCTTACCTTGCGGGCAGGATCAACAATTACATCCCATATACATTCTTCAGCGTTTAATTCCCTTAATAAAAACACTTCAATTTTTGCGTTTGTCTTTTCCTTCTTGCCGTAAAGCCTTGCCTGAAAGACTCGCGTTTCATTAACTACCAACACATCGCCTTTTTCCATATAATCTACAACGTCTGAAAAGGTCTTTTCTTCCATTTCCTGGGTTTCTCTGTTTAAAACCATCAGCCTGGATTTATCTCTTTGCGAAACAGGATATTTAGCTATCGAAGGTTTTGGTAAGTTATATTTGAAGTCCGATAATTTCATTCTTCGTTACCTCTTTAATGTGAACTAATTTTTTCAAAGATGGGAGACAGTGTACTGTCTCCCATCAAATAATGTTATTTAATTATTTTTTCTTCTTAGCAACAACTTTCTTCTTTGATTTAGGAGCTGCTTTTGGAGCTTTAGCCTTTGCTTTAACAGCGGTAAGTTCTTTTACAACTGCTCTGGCTGCGGCTAATCTTGCAATAGGAACTCTGTATGGAGAACAGCTTACATAGTTCAAGCCGATTCTGTGGCAGAATTCAACTGATGCAGGTTCACCTCCGTGTTCACCGCAGATACCAATCTTAAGATCAGGACGGGTAGCTCTGCCGCGTTCAACAGCAATTTTCATTAACTCGCCGATACCTTCCT
>JARLHB010000323.1 GCA_031292465.1 Ignavibacteriaceae bacterium | reverse complement strand
TTTTAAAAAGGGCGCCATAGCTAAAATTTCGTTTGGCCATAAAGTAAAACCAGGCACCGGAACGCTGGAATTTTTAATTCCCGTTTCTGTATTTAATACTCCCTCTTAAAATAAAAAAGGACAGACGGCTACACAAGAATCGTACTTACCGCTGCTTCCTTCCGGACCTGACGGAGTTAGGCACTATCCTGTTAACCGCTGCCCTAATATCTGCTTCATTAAATGAAGGGTGTAAAGATTGGAAATATTTTAGTCTGTTGCAAGAGAACTATTTGTTGATTTTCCATTTTTTATTAAAATGCCTGTAATTATCATTTTTTAGGAGATTCAGAGGAATAAATACAATCTTAAAACTCATTATTTATTGATATTATTTTTTTTATTTCTCTCACTTAATGTATTCCTTTCCCAGAATACGCCACCATCAAAACCCTGAATTGATTTATTTTTATCTGCAAGTTCAAGCCTTTTAGAAGTAAGGCAGCAAAATAGTTCATCTATTTCTACACCGGAGTAATTGCGCCCAAGTTTTTTGGCAGTTACTGCGGTTGTGCCTGAACCAATGAACGGATCAAAGACAAGGTCGCCCGGATTGGAACTTGCAAGAATAATTTTTGCCAGCAGTTTTTCAGGTTTCTGCGTAGGATGATCAGTATTTTCAGGCATGGACCAGAATGGAATGGTAATATCAGTCCAGATATTTGACGGATGGGTAATCCTGAAACTTTCGTTTCCCTCGTTTTCCCAGTCTTTAGGCTCACCTTTTCCGGTTTTATATGGCGCCAGTACTTTTCTTTTAATTTTAACGTCATCAATATTAAAAGTGAATTTATCAGACATAGTAAAAAACCATATATCTTCAGAACAGTTTTTCCAGTTGTGTTTTGAACCTCTGCCTTTTTCCCTTTCCCAGGTTATCCTGTTTTGGACTTTAAAATATTTGCTTGCAATATTATATATTGCCGGAGATGACTTCCAATCCCCGCAAATATATAATGAGGCATCCGGTTTCAAAAGCCTTTTCATTTCTTTCAGCCAGGAGTCCAGCCAAAGTTCATAATCGTGCAGGCCCATTTCCTTAAAAATCGAACTATTAAACTTTTTACTAAGGTTATACGGCGGGTCTATAAACATGAGATCCACAAAACTATCAGGTAAATACTTAACAGCATTGAAAATATCCATATGTATTATTTTACCGTATATTTTGCCAGCTTTAACAGGTTTATCTATTTGCAATAATTGCCTGGAATATCTGCTGATATCTTCGTTCGAAATATCTAAAGTCCTGTTAAACGGAGCCTTTTCTTTTTTATTCATTATATAAACAATCTGGAAACAATTATTAAAATGGAATAATTTTATTCTAAGAATATTTTAAGTTTACAAAAATAATACAGTAAGATGAAAGTTAAATGGTTGGCCGGCAAATAATACTATCAATTGAAATTTATGTGGCGGTATTTTTCTTTAAGGAATTCCAATTCCTTAATAATTTCCTCGTAGTTTTCAACCAATTCTTTAATCAGGCCTTCCAAATAGGATGTAGGCAGATTCTCTTTTGCAGATGATTCAATTTTGGAACAAATTTCAGACACAAAATCGATACCCAATGTGAGGCTGCTCCCTTTAAGCTTATGAGAACTATATTCAAGCTGCGTAATATTGTTCTGCTCAATACTGTTTTTAATATTGGAAATTGACTTGGGAAATCCGCTTAAGAAAATATCAAGAAGCTCAACAAAAAAAACAGCATCCTCGGGCGTTTTAATATCCCGGATTAATTCCATTTTACTTTCATCAATTAATCTCATTGTACCATGCCTGGCTTCTTCTTTTGAAAGATTAGAATTCCTTTCCGAATAAATAATCTCACCCCATTTCTTCATAGATTCGTAAAGTTCCTCAACCTTTACGGGCTTGCTCAAATAGTCGTCCATGCCGGCTTCAATACATTTTTCCTTATCCCCCTGCATAGCATTAGCAGTCATGGCAATAATCTTAGGGCGTTCATTTTCATTGAACATACTATGGATCATTTGCGTGGCTTCAATTCCATCCATATCCGGCATAAAAATATCCATAAGTACAATATCGTAACCTATTTTACGCAAAGCTTCTAGCACTTCATAACCGTTTGCAGCAACATCAGCCCTAAAGCCCAGTTTTTCCAGAATTTTCGATGCAACTTTTTGATTAACTACATTATCTTCGGCCAGCAAAATTCTTAGAGGGCGTTTGCGGCCAAGTTCATTGTCAATTAGAGGACGAATTTTGAGCTTCTCAAATTGTGTCTTATCATTTGCATTTAGAACAGAAATAAGGCATTCATAAAGCTGACTGTATTTTACCGGTTTTGTAATAAACGCAGAAAGCTTAAGGTCTTTAAATACATCAAGATCTTCTTTTTTCCCTAAGGAAGTTAAAATAATTATAGGAAGATTTTTACAATTATCGAATCTTCTTATTTCCGAAGCCAAATTTAATCCATCCATTACAGGCATGCGGTAATCAAGTATAGCAATATCAAATGTTTCACCCGAAGCAATAAGGTCCAGCGCTTCGGTGGGAAATTCTATTGCGCGCGGTTTCATTCCCCAATTTTCCATTTGAGTTTTTAGGATAATGCGGTTTGTCCTGTTATCATCAACAATAAGGACTTTTTTATCTTTAAATTGTAGTGAATATCCCTTTGTATATATTTTAGATTTGGAAGGAGCCGGTTCGGTATGGATTGTAAAGAAGAATGTAGAACCTTCATCAACTTTACTTTGAAGCCACATTCTACCACCCATCATTTCGGCAAGCTTTTTACTGATAGCAAGGCCAAGCCCTGTACCGCCATGTGTTCTTGTAGTTGAAGCATCAACCTGATTGAAAGCATGGAATAATCTGTACATCCTGTTTTCAGGAATACCAATCCCCGTATCTTTTACTGCGAACTGTATCTCATAATTATTTTCTTCTAATTGTTTTCCTGAGACAGAAAGAAACACTTCACCCTGTTCCGTAAATTTAACTGCATTGTTAAGCAGATTAATTAGAATCTGTTTAAGCCTCGTAACATCACCGTTTATAGTAGAGGGTACATTGTTCTCAATCAGATAAGCAAGGTCAAGCCCTTTTTCACTTGCTTTTGATGCCAGTAAATCAAGAGAATCCTCAACACAGTCACGCAGGTCAAAAGGTTGAGTTTCAAGTTCAAGTTTATCAGATTCGATTTTAGAGAAATCAAGTATGTCATTTATAATAACAAGCAGCTGATCTCCGCTTAACCGTATTGTTTCAACAAACTCTCTTTGTTCATCATCAAGGTCAGTATCAAGCAGAAGGCCAGTCATGCCTATAACCCCATTCATTGGAGTTCTTATTTCATGGCTCATAAGGGCAAGGAACTCGCTTTTAGCTTTAGTGCCGGCTTCAGCTTTAATAATTGCCATATCCAGTTCCCTATTCTTCTTAACCAGCTCATCCTGAATACTATTTTTTTTAATAATTGCGCCAAACATGGAAGCCATAGTAACCAGAAGAGATTCTTCATTTACCGACCATACCCTGTCAGCCTTACACTCATCAAAGCCGAGGAAGCCCCAGTATTTTTCATCTATCATTATCGGAGTAATAATAATAGACCTGATATTCTTGTCAACAAAAACAGTTTGGTATTCCGGCGGAAGCCTTTTTACCAAAAGGTTTATGGATTTCCCCCTTGATAAACTTTCATAAAATCTTAATGATTTAAACCTTGAGTATGACAGTTCACGAATTGTGATGTCATCCATTTGAGATTTCGTCCCTTTTGAACACCATTCATACAGCATCGTCATGTTCATTTCTTCAGACGTATTAACCGAGTCATGCTTAAAAATATAAACCCGGCTAACCTTCAGCGTTGAGCCTAAAATGCCAAGCGCTGCTTTAAATCCTTGTTCAGGATCATTTACAGAAATCAAAGTTGTGGTTGCTTCAGCTATAGCCTGAAGCAGAACATCTCTTTTTTTAAATAACGATTCGCTTGCTTTTCTTTCGGATATGTCTCTAAAAATACTGAATAGCAGCCTCTCGTTTCTAATTCCTCTTATAAAAGAGTGGGAGACCTCAAGATCGATTGTAGTGTTGTTTTTTAAACAATAGGTGCCTTCATATCCGCTAAGGAAAGAATCGTTTTTAAATCTTATCAGGTAATTATTTAAGATATCCCTTGCTGTATCTTCCGAATAAATAAATGAAAATAACTGGCCTTCTACTTCGGATTTTTTCATTCCGAACATACCGGCATAAGCATCATTACACATAAACACATAGCCGTTTTCATCAGTAAGAAGTATTCCTTCGGATGACGTGTTCCAAACTTTTTTAAAAACACTCTCGGAAGTGCTTATATATTTTTCTGCTTTAAGCCTTTCATCCAAATCCTGCAGCCGGCAATGGCCT
>JARLHB010000322.1 GCA_031292465.1 Ignavibacteriaceae bacterium | reverse complement strand
TTAAGAAGTTCATCTATTTTAGTAAAAATATCATTTATTGTGTGATTTGAAATTTCAATATTTATAATAGACTGAATTAATCTAGACGGGATGCAATTCCATAGCTGATCTCTTGATATTTCCTTTTTAAGATATGTTAAGTATACAGGAAGTTTCTTATTCTTTTTAAGATGATGATAAGCTGATCTTGTTTTTAAAGTGTAACAAGCTTCTTTATTCATCTCAACATGAGCGACTGGTTGAAAGTTTTCAATGATAAACCCTTCGGATAAGCCACCTGCCCCGGCAAATAAATCTATGTATGTTAGTTCATCCATTATTAAAAGTTAATCTATTATATAACTTATTAAGTGTGAACTCTCTGTTTTTCTTTTTGAGTTCACATTCCCATAATATTAAGACTACCCACCCATTATTCTTTAGTTCTGCGATTATTTGCCTATCCTTCTTTATATTATCGTTTATTTTATTCAGCCACCATTCGGTTCTTGTCTTTGGGATAACAAAATATTTACAGCGTTTATGTCCATGCCAGAAGCAGCCATTTATAAAAATTATTGTATTAGCTCTTTTTAGGACAATATCTGGTTTACCTGGTAACAATTTGTCGTGTAATCTATATCTGAACCCTTTTGAGAAAAGAAATTTTCGTACAATCAACTCTGGTTTAGTATCCTTTCCCCTGATTTTGCTCATATTAAAACTTCTTACTTCAGGAGAGTGGACATCTGTCATTATTTAATATCAAATTTATGTTGTAATAGCAGGTATACTTTTTTGTTAATATTTGGGAAATTCATTAAAATATTTAAAAAAGCTTCTTGCAAAGATATTATTAATTAATCAACTTGACAATCGAAAGACAATTGCATATTTTGCACCTGCAATAATTGTAGGTGCAATAATTAAAAAAGGAGTCTAAAATGAAAATAGAATCATTCTCTCAAAAAATTAATATTCCGAATATAAAGGAATTTGGTGAAAAATACCCCCAATTCTTAAATTTAGCACAAAATGATGGAAAGTTCCTTTTCGATCTAATAATGACTCCTCAAACTTTTATTTCAAGTAAGGAATTATCAGATTATGGATACCCTGCTGTTTTATCAGTAGCCAATAAGTGTTACCAGGCTTCTGTTCAAAAAAAAGGATTTGTATTTAATAATCATGTTAAGCAATTTATTGGCGCGGCAATTTGTAATTTAATGGAGAATAATTCTTATATAAAGACAGGTATTAAAAAATCTATTCCGCATCCTTCCTTTAGTAGAGGTGAATTTTATAAAACCGTATAGAACTTTTATGTTAAAAATAATTTATATTTCGTTTTATGATACAATAGAGCATCATTGTTAGTGTAAATATTTTTAATCTAATATATTTCATTTGTAATATAATTACATGATATTATATACTGATAAATAAATGGGAATATCAATGAGTATTAACGATAAACAATTTTCACCTGATCGTTACAACAGAATTAAATACAATCGCTGCGGAAAAAGCGGACTCCAACTGCCTGCTATTTCTATAGGCTTATGGCATAACTTCGGCGGGGTTGACGTATATGAAAATATGAGAAAAATATTATGGACTGCCTTCGACAACGGTATTACTCATTTTGACCTTGCAAATAATTACGGCCCGCCTGCAGGCTCTGCAGAAGAGAATTTCGGGAGAATACTTAAACAGGACTTCAAAGGCTACAGGGATGAATTAATCATTTCAACCAAAGCCGGATACACTATGTGGCCCGGCCCGTACGGTGACTGGGGCAGCAGAAAATACCTTATTGCCAGCTTAGACCAGAGCCTTAAAAGAATGAGGCTGGATTATGTGGATATATTCTACTCTCACCGTCCTGATCCTGAAACTCCGCTTGAAGAAACTATGAGCGCTCTTACTTCCGCATATCAGCAGGGTAAAGCATTATATGTAGGCATATCAAATTACCGTAAGGAAGGGGCGGGCAGCGCAATAAATATTTTAAAAGATGCAGGCATACCATGCCTTATACACCAGGCAAAATATTCCATGTTCGAGCGCTGGGTGGAAGGCGGCCTGCTTGATGTATTGGAAAGCTCCGGCACAGGGCTTATAGCTTTTTCACCGCTTGCGCAGGGCTTATTAACAGATAAATATTTAAATGGAATTCCGGCCGGTTCGCGCGCGGCAAAAGAGACTGGAGCTTTACAGGTTAAAGATATAACGGAAGAAAAGATTAATAAGGTGCGTAAGCTTAATCAGCTTGCAATACAAAGGAACCAGTCCCTGGCGCAGATGGCTATTGCCTGGCTGCTTAAAGATAAAAGGGTTACATCGGTTTTAGTTGGCGCAAGCAGTCCCGAACAGGTAAAAGATAATTTAGCCTCTTTGAATAATACTGCATTTAATGTTGATGAGCTTTATGAAATTGAAAATATTTTAAGCTGATTAAGCCGGAAACTAAAAAAATATTAAAATTACCGGCAGCAGAAAAATTACCAGATAAAAAAGAGGGCGCCCTTTTCAGGCGCCCTCAATAAGAAATAATTCGGGATGCTTTACTTCATAGTAGCCTGTTTATACTTGTCTCTATCGGTCAATCGTTGACATCATCCAATCAGCGTAACGCTTACCCGAAACTTTTTCCGGCGCCATTGCTTCGTCCAGTGCCCTCATTTGTGCGGGGTCAATCTGGATGTCTGCAGCGGCAATATTTTCTTCAAGATATTTACGGCGCTTAGTGCCGGGTATCGGAACGATGTCATTTCCTTTGTGCAGCAGCCAGGCAAGTGCAATCTGCCCGGGCATCACATGCTTTACAGCAGCAATTTCACGTACAATATGCGCGGCTTTTACATTTTCATCGTAATTCTCTCCCTGGTAGCGCGGATCATTATGCCGAAAATCATTCTCCGGATATTCTTCCGCCCGTTTTACTTCACCGGTCAGGAAACCCCGGCCAAGAGGGCTGAATGGCACAAGGCCAATACCAAGCTCGCGCAGAACCGGTATTATTTCAGGCTCAAGATTACGTTCCCATAATGAGTATTCACTTTGCAATGCCGTAACAGGATAAACAGCATGTGCCCTGCGTATGTTTACAATACCGGCTTCAGAGAGGCCGAAATATTTTACTTTACCTTCTTTCACCAGATCGCCTACAGTGCCTGCCACGTCTTCAATCGGTACAGCAGGATCGATACGATGTTGGTAGAGCAAGTCTATATAATCGGTGCCCAGCCTTTGTAATGAGCCTTCTACGGCATTGCGTATATTTTCAGGCCGGCTGTTCCTTTCGGTGCCTACTTGTTTCCCATTTTCAATACGAAAGCCGAATTTAGTGGCTATTATCACCTCGTTACGGCGGCCCTTAAGCGCTTTGCCAAGAAGGGCTTCGTTAGTAAACGGGCCATATACCTGAGCCGTATCAAAAAAGTTGCATCCAAGTTCTATAGCGCGGTGCAGTGTGGCTACAGATTCTCTTTCATCCGCCGGGCCATAAGACTGGCTCATGCCCATGCAGCCAAGTCCGATTGCAGGAACCTCTAATCCCTGGCTGCCAAGTTTTCGCTTATTTAAACTCATAATCCTATCCTTTAATATGTAAATATTATGATTGCCTTTTTAATTTCTATCATGTATATAAATTTAGCTCAACAATTAAATAGAAGCATTGTTTTACGATACTAAAATTACAAATTGAATGATGAAATCCATTCTTCCACAGCAATTACTTGTGCCTGACGCGGGAAAAAGCATAAGTATCAAGATGACGAAAGAACGAATAGTTAACCGTCGTATTACTCAAATTATTGTTTTAATATCCTTGTACAATTTTAATTAGCAAAAATATTTTTTATAAACTATAAGAAACATTGTTAACAGGTTATAAAATAATATACTTGTACCAATTAAAATTATTTATTAACAAATTTATAATCTGTTTTTATTCCGTATAGTAAACCGGCTTTAAGAACATTAAAGGCTTAATAATTTATTTTGAACTTTCAGATTGGAAGGCTTGTTATTTAAACAGTAAAAACTCGTCCAAAAGGTGTAATCCTTTTTTCATCCCTTCGCCCTATTGATTTTCTCTCTGAATATTTACATCCTAACATCAGATGTTATTTGGAATTGGAATAGCTATGTAAAAAAGTTGAAATAAGGGATGTTGAAAAAATATTTGCAAGACCAACAAAACTTTTTTTTAGATGTTATAATACGAAATATTAAAATACGTTCGGAAAATTGTATGTATCTATAAGGAGTTTACTGAAAAATCAAATTGATAAGAATGATATTCTCCATATAGTTTGTAGAATTCCTAAATTAACTGAAGAGCCTTTTATGTAGAGTCGCTTCAAAAAAATATGGGATAAGATGTATGATCTTCGTTGAGCTTGTTTATAATCTATCGTTATTAATTGCTTTAAGTGTTGTCTCCGGTTTCTTATATAAAAGATTTCCCCGGACTACCCTAACAGGCCTTATTGTACAAGGATTTCTTTTCGGAAGCGTTGCTATAGTTGGTATGGCACACCCGGTGGTTTTTAGCGAAGGACTAATCTTTGACGGACGTTCTGTCGTTATAAGTTTAGCTGCTTTGTTTTTCGGGCCATTGTCCGGAGTAATGGCCGGATTAACAGCAATAATTTTTCGTATAATTCAGGGCGGCCCGGGGATAGTTCCGGGAATATTGGTTGTTATTTCTTCTGTCATAATTGGAACAATTTTCTATTATCAGAAAAAGAAGAAGAATGAAGAAATAACAGTTCGCAGGTTATTGTATTTCGGATTAGCTGTCCATATTGCAATGCTTATCATGATGTTTTCCCTACCGTTTACAACTGCAATTTCTGTAATCCTGAAAGTCGGGGCCGCTGTAATTATCAGCTATCCTTTAGCTACCGTTCTGATTGGCAAGATTTTATGGGATCAGGAAGTAAATTTCAGGAATATTGAAACTATAAAAGCCGGTGAAATTAAATACCGTTTGTTTTATGAAAACAGCATGGATGCTATATTGTTAACGGATACAGAAGGGAAAATACTATCAGCAAATCAGGCAGCATGTAATTTATTTGGATATTCTGAAAATGAACTTATAAGATTAGGCCGGCCAGGTGTTATGGATATGACGGATCCCCATGCAATCGCTGTGTTATCGGAGCGGGCATTGAAAGGGAAAGTACGTGGTGAATTAATATTTATACGGAAAGATGGAACACACTTTCCTGTGGAGATTTCATCAGCTATTTTCAAGAACCAGGAAGGCCTTGCCCGGACTAATATGGTTATCCGGGATATTACAGAGCATAAAATTGCTGAAGACTCACTTCGCGCGAGTGAAAATAAATACCGGAATCTGATTGATAATATGAATGAAGGAATCTTTATATCAGATGAAAACGGCACTATTCTATTTGCTAACAATGCACTTGCACATATTCATGGATACGATAGCTATGATAAATTACTGAATAAAAACTTTGCAGAATTTATCGAACCATCGGCAAGAAAAAAAACCATGAAGAATTTTGAAAGGGAAATACAATCAGGAGAAAGTATGAATGAGGTGGAAGTGCCAATAATAAGCGCAGATGGATCTAAAGTATTTCTGCTTGTCAGGCCGTCTATAATTAGCTATGGGCTGCAACTTACCTGCATGAGTGGAATTGTTCGGGATATTACTGAACGAAAGCGGGCGGAAGATGCCCTGCATGAAAGTGAGTCGAAATACCGAACTCTGGTAACACAAAGTCCAGATGGAATTTATATTGTGGATTTATCTGATAACTTTATATCTGTAAATAAATCTATGTGTGATAACCTAAAATATACAGAAGCAGAATTCCTTTCTATGAATATTTGGGATATTGTACCCCGAAGGTACCTGCCGTATCATAAGAACACAATAGAGGCTATAATAAATGGTGAAAGTAAAAAAGAGGTTGCAGAATTTGAAGTAAAAGGGAAAGATGGAATTGTGCATTTTATAGAAGTTCTTTCAGCGCCTTATTATAAGAATAAAGAAATTGTCGGGCTCCAGGGTATTGCACGCGAAATTACTGAACGAAAACGGGCAGAAGTGGAACTTATTGCTGCAAAAGAGAGCGCAGAACAATCAGATAAATTAAAATCAGAATTTCTTGCACAAATGTCACATGAGATAAGAACCCCTCTCAATGCAATAGTCGGGAATGTTGATTACCTTAATGAATCTTTTGGTAAAAAAATGGATTCCCACGTCCGTGATTGTTTTGATGATATTGGTACGGCTTCAAAAAGGATTATTAGAACAGTAGGTTTGATACTTAATATTTCAGAGTTGCAAACCGGCAGCTATAAAGCGCATTTTGTAATGGTTGACCTGAATATAGAGATACTTAATCAATTGTATCAGGAGCATAAGCTTTCCGCAAAAATAAAAGGATTAGAACTAATTTATAAATGTGAAATTAATGAGACGAAAGTTGTTGCTGATGAATACAGTATAACGCAGATTTTTACCAATTTAATAGGAAATGCAATTAAGTACACAAAAACTGGCAAAGTGGAAATACTTTTAGAAAAAAACAGAACAGGTAATATTATAGTCGAAATAAAAGATACCGGCATAGGAATAAGCAAAGAATTTCTAACTAAAATATTTGATACTTTTGTTCAGGAAGAGCAGGGTTATACAAGAAGTTATGAAGGGAACGGGCTTGGATTAGCACTGGTAAAAAATTATTGTAAAATAAACAATGCTTTAATTGAAGTTGAAAGCGAAAAAAATAAAGGGTCAACATTTAGAATTATTTTCGACAAAACAATTGCTGAGGTAAAAACTGAATAAAATTCTAATTGTAAATGAAGATGACTTATATAAAAATAATTTTGAGGATTTCCAGGAAAGGAAGCTATAAAACAAACCCCGTATTCTTAATGGATTATTTGTTTTTAAAATTATATCAGGGTCGCAGACTGTAATATATTAGGACTGCGTTTGGTAACAATAAGTTCACCTATAAATGATGTATAAACATTATCAGTGTACAGAAAATATAACTATTGCTCTAAATTAAGTCGGTTAAATTGAAGGAATTTGATTAATCAAATTCCTTCAATTTAGATTAGTTTTATTAACAGTTATCAATATTCTATCTTTATAATTTTAACTTCAAACGGTTTCAATTCCAATTTACCCGGTAGTTCTGAAACGGTTTCTTCTTTGCCATTACTTAAGTAAAACTTATTGCTCGGTTTACCCGGACATTTTATTTCAGTAGACGAAAACTCGTTTGTAGGATTATAAAATTTAATAATTACAGACTTATCGTCAGCTGAAGATTTTATTGACGTAACGACTATTTTTGTATTTTCATCTAACTTAATAAATGGTGCCACCGGATTCTGGCCGTCAAATAAAGCTATTAATGGCTGGCTCTGTTCTATGCCGAAGTGGTACGCCTTTAGATAATCAAATTCCGAATGAGGCTGTAGTGCATACCTGAATGTAGTAACGCCTTCCTGTGAAGCTTTGTAGTTTGTATTCCATGAATTGTTCATTACCCATGAATAAATAAGCGACGATGATTCGGCTTTAGTTGCCCACCGCTCTTCGCTTTCATTAATATTCCAGTTCCCGGCGTTCATGCCGCCAACTTCAATAAACGGTGCATCAACTGCGGCAAGCGTAATTCCCTTATTGCTGTTCGAAACGTCAACCCAGCGCTGGACGGTAAAATAATTTTTATTTGCTCCTTCCAACTGGTCTTTCTCAGGCCTGATCACTGCCCATGCAATATCAATTCGCGTTTCGGGATTCTGTATATTAAAAGGGAATGCAAATCTTAAATTTTCTTTCTCATAATTTTTAGTCTTATCAATAGTATCGTTTATTTCTATTTTATCAATGCCGTTATAAAGCTTTATTTCACGGGTTAATTTATTACATCCGGGCGCAGTAGATTCAACAATGAGTGATTTTTCAACATCACTGTTCTCTTTAACAGATATTTTAACAGGCCCGTTTGACTGCGGGTTTGAAGCATTTTTCCCGGTGTGGATGAATGCATTCAGGCTATCATATGCCGGTTCGTTATCTCGATTTTTACTAATGTATGTTATGTTAAATGTTCCCGTTCCTTTATTAACAGTTACTTTGTAAAAATCATTTGATATTGAATTTGTCTGTTTATCATCTATGTTATTGATTTTTCCTTTTTTGTTTTTTGATCCCTTGTTAGCAAAGAAATATTTTTTTGAACCCAATGCAGGAACATCTTTAGCAATAAATACCAGTTCACCCGTGGTTAAACGCTGTGCATTTATTTTAGTGCCTTTCCCATCAACAACACAATCGCCGTTAGTTTTTATAGACGAAGGAATAGTAACAACGTCTGTCCTATTCCACGATGCGGAATTATATACGTTAACATTTGTAATAATTGATTTATCGGAATTACTTGTAAAAGCTAAGTCAGTATAAAGTTTTTTTGCAATACTGTCTGCTTTCAGCGCATAAGATCTTTTCGCGTCCCATTGGTCTTTTACGAATTTAAGATCCGGTTCGGATATGCTGTTAAATGCGCCCCAGGTATGCTCGGAAAAGAGCAGAACATTTCTCCATGCTTCATTAAATTCCTGTTTCTGATAGCTTTTACCCTGAATGGTATTTATGTTTTCCAATTGAGTTAACAGTTCTGCAGTGTTTCTATTAATAGCAGTTTCATTTGCAGTGGAAGCCGCGCCGTCTTCCCAAAAGGGAGTAAAGTCGCCCGAATATGTCGGTATCTGGCTGCCGTATTTATTTTCAAAGTCCCTGAACATTTGCTCTGTGGAAGAAATTATAAACTTTGGCGTTTCATGCTTTTCATTCCAGTTTTTTACAAAGCCGGAAAGCAATGAATCTGGAAAGCCGTTATCTCCGCCTATGTTGTATCGCAGCTGCACAATATCGTAAGGATAACCACTCGCATCCAGTTCATCTATATATTTCAGAATGGGGGAGACATCTCCATTGGAAAGCCGCCATTTATGAAACCATGAGTAGCCCTTTTTAGTTACCCATGCTAAAACTTTCTTTTCTCCCGAAGGAGACTTCCAGTAAAAGGGTTTGTCACCCCAAACATTTAAAGTGCCGCCAAGCCGGTCGGTGGCATTAGGCCCGATTGAAAAATATTTTATTCCGTTGTCTGCAAGCGACTGCACAATGCCCCATGTATATCCCGGAACATCAGAAATCATTGCACTTTCAATTTTAATTCCGGTCTCTTTTTGAAGCTGGTTGGAGTACTCATTTAGTTTGTACAACTCTTCCGGACGGCATAAGCCTGTTAGCATATTGCCATAGTTGGCATCAAGGTTTATCCAGCCTTTTTTTACTGCTTCAATAAATTGAGTGCGCTTTTCTGGAAAATTTTCAAGATAGCTTCTGACTGCCCAAAGCACTTCAACATTCCATTTAAAGGATGATCCTTCAGGATAATTAACAGACTGCTTTGCCAAACGGATTGCTTCATCAAAATTTCGCCAGTGTTTTTTCTCGCATTCAGTTTGTAGTTCCGTATAACCGATATCGACATGAGCTTCCGGTATAAGATAGAAAGCCATCTTCTTTACAGGGGCAAGCATAATTTGGCTCTTTATTGACCGGCCATTAATATTAACCTCAATATTTTTCAGCGCCGAAGAATTAAGCGCATCATAATTTATAAAGAAATCATTAACTCCAAAATTTAAATTAGCCGAAACCACTTCGTCCCCATCAGAGAATATTTTAACGGGCTGTGATAATGCATAATTTTGTATTGATACTTTTAATCTTTGGTGCAATTTGCCGTTTTCATCTTTGTACACAACTTTTTCTTGTGATATATTAATTTCGGGTGAAAGCGGATGTTCCATTGTTGAATACCAATGCCTGCTCCCCGAGCCGTCCCCCTTAATTTTTATCCTAATGGTGTTGTCTGCAGAAAGTTCCGATCTGTGAACCGTTAAAAGGAAATATCCCCAGAACTCTTTACTGCCATCGTTATTCGGTACAATTTTAACTACTTTAAAGCTCAGTGCTGCGGAATCATTTTTAATGCTCCAATCGTCATCTGTGGTTCTTGAAGCGGTGGCAAATGAAAACTGGAATTTGTTATTTGTGAACAGTGAAAAGGAGCGCGGTTCCGGAGATTTACTGCATGAATAAGCGCCTCCCCAGACAAAGGTAACATCATCGCCACTAACATCCGGTTCCACTGTGCCTGTTTCCCATTCTATGTAGTCCGTGTTATTCAGGCACCTGATGGTCAAAACTGAATCTGATTCTAATAAGAATCCATATCTTACGCGTACGGTGCCGGAGATAGGTTTTGAGAAACCATTGGTCCAGGAATCACTCAAAGGAATTTGTGCAGTTGCATAGCCTATAATAAGTGTAAACAGGACACATAAGGCCTTAATTGATACTTTCACGTTTGTTCCTTCTTTTCATGTCGGTTTTTATGGAAATTGCAGTCATGATAAATTACTACAGATACAAAAATAATATCCGTTAATACGTCAAGCATGTATGTAAGTAACTATTTCCGGTTTCGCTGTAAAAAATTATGGTTATTAAAATTTATTAAAGAATAACACCTGTATCCGGCGATGTCGCAAGATTACTATCCTCTGGGCTTTCTGCTAATATTTAGTAAAAAGCAAATCGGCAATTCGCGTTACAAGAGGAATTTGAACTAAAATTACCTTTTTGCTTAATTCATTATTCTTAAAAACTTCGAATCTTCCTAAAATAATCCATTTAAAAATCAATATTAACCAGTTATAACCGGCTTTTTTTACAGGCCTGATTGTTCCGCTGTGCTTTTCATCCTGTTAAAAAAGCAAAACACATAAATTATTCCGGCAGCATACTATATTATGGCGCGGATATACCAACAAAAGATAATATAAGAATTATGAAAGACGGAAATTTTAACAAAAGTACTATTGTTAAGACATTTAAAATCGGAGTCCCTCATCATGAACATCCTTCCTATAAATGGTGGGTGCTTGCAAATGTAATGATCGGGACATTTATGGCAGTTCTGGATGCAACGATTGTAGATGTGGCGCTTCCCAAAATTATGTCAACCTTCGGAATTGATATTGATTCTGCTAAGTGGGTTGCAACAGCCTATCTGCTGGTGCTGGCTGTTATGCTCCCTACTTCCGGCTGGATCGCAGACCGGTTCGGATACAAGAGAACTTACATAGCAGCTATAGGTTTATTTACTTTCGGTTCGCTTCTATGTTCTTTGTCGTGGAATGAAACAGCGCTTGTATTTTTCCGCGTTATACAGGGTATGGGCGCAGGGCTACTTATGCCGGTTGGAATGGCAATTGTTACCCGTGAATTTCCGCCGGAAAAGCGCGGGGTTGCTTTAGGCTTTTGGTCTATTGCAGCTGCTGCTTCGGTTTCGCTTGGCCCTACTGTAGGCGGTTATCTTATAGATAATTTTGCATGGCATTCCATATACGATATTAATGTGCCTATCGGTATTATGGGAATATTTGCTACTGCTGTTATACAGCGCGAATATAAGTCTCGGAAAGTCGGCCGTTTTGATGTTTTGGGCTTTGCGTCTCTCACAGTCTTTTTAACTTCTCTTCTTATAGCGCTTTCCGACGGAACTGCGGGATGGAATACAGGCGGGTGGACTTCTACTTTTATTCTTGCATGTTTTGCAATTTCATTTGTAAGCTTTGTGTCCTTTTTATTAGTGGAATTAAATATCAGCGAACCACTTGTGGAAATACGCCTGCTGAAGAATTTTAACTTTGGCATGGCAAACTTAGTATTATTCTTTTTTGGAATGGGAATGTTCGGCAGTACATTTTTACTGCCGCTGTATTTACAAAACGGGCTGGGATTTACTGCATTTCAGTCAGGCTCATTGTTTTTGCCGATAGGTTTTATAATGGGTGTAATGGCGCCTATTGCCGGGCTATTATCCGATAAAATGAATCCGAAGTTTCCGGCTATGCTGGGAATCGTTCTTTTGGCAATCAGCCTTTTTGCAAATCATTTCCTCTCGCTGTTTTCAGAAACTCCTTCAGTTATGTTTTCGCTTTATATACGCGGCGTTGGGATGGGATTTATATTTACACCTTTAAGCGCCCTTGCCCTTTCTGAAATTCCCAGGGAAAAGATGGGTCAGGCATCAGGTCTGTTTAATGTTCTCCGGCAGGTGGGCGGCAGTTTTGGCGTTGCTATTATGGGTACATTGCTTACTAACCGTACAACATTCTACACGAATATTTACGGGGCATCCATTGACAGGTCATCGCCGGTTGTTATAAACATGCTGCATGGTTTAAAATCCTTTGCAGCTCAATCTATAGGAGGTGATGCAGCTTTATCTGCAATGCGTGCACAAGCCTTACTTGCTTACCAGGTGAGCCAGCAGGCATTTGTTTCTGCCATTGATGATGATTTCTTTCTTGCGGCTTTAATTACGGCAATTTGCATCATTCCTGTAATATTCCTGAAGAAGAGCAAGAAAAAAATAAAAACCGAAAAGTTTATTGCGGAGTAAGGGATAAGTCTGAAGCAGGCAGGTTACGATATTACTTTTTCTATGAATTTCCGGTAAATATTAAAAAGAAAGAAGCGAATCAGCGATTCGCTTTACAAAAAGACAGATCATATTTTCAATACTTTTTTACTGTTCCCTTCTATCTTGTATTATAACTGTTAAAAATTTTAACACCAAAACATTGAAAAGCTAATGTTTTGTAAGCTACTGTTAAGCTTTTTAACACCCAACTATTTCAAAACAATTAAAATTGCTCTTTTTAGCTAAAATCTAATCTTTTTTGCTGGTATGGAAGTTGGATATATAAAGTATTACCAATTTCATAATAGGCAAATGAAATGACAAAAAGAATTTTACTTATTGATGATGACTCTTCTATCAGGCGCTCACTCTCTTTAGGCTTAAACCAGCTTGGTTATGATGTTGAACCATGCGACTGCGGTTTTAAGGCGCTAAATAAGCTGGACCTTTACACAAAGAATTCTGTTAATCTGGATTCGGTAGTTGTTGATGTGAATCTGCCCGATATAAACGGTATTAAACTTGGTAAAATTATTAAATCAAAGTACCCTGATTCTGCTATTATGTACATTACCGGATATGCGGATAAACTGGATTTGTCTGATATTGAAGATATTAAAGAAGAAGGCCTGCTTGAAAAACCGTTCACTGCCGATGATCTTATAACTGAAATAAATAAAATACTGGGTAAGCATTCTAAGGCACCAAAACCGGAAACTGAAGAAGGGAAAGAAGTTAAAACATCGTCCGCTTACGTGTTGATAAAAGTTAAAAATAACACGGACTATTTCTCGCTATTCCAAAAATTGTATTTTATGGACAATGTAGTTTATTGTGATGCAACACAGGGCGATATTGATATCTTTATGCTTCTTCAGTCTGATTCTATTGACGGGTGCATGGAAGTATATGAAAATAATATAAAAAAGATAAAAGAAATTCAGGATGTCAGGTTTCTTCCGGTTAGTGTTCCAATGCTGAATGATAATATTAAAGAGATTGTCAACGCGGTAGGTATTGGCTTATTTGATGACATGCATGGGATGAATAAAATTAGAGATTCCCACAAATCAGTCTGTTCGTATATTCTCCTGAATGTAGATAGAGAAAAGCTTGATAACATATATCCGATATTAAAGTTAACTGATAATATCCTTTACTGTGATTACACAGAAGGAAGTTATAACCTTATACTTATGGTATACGGTACACAATTCAGCGAAATTGATAAAATAATTGAAAATAAAATTAGCAATCTTGACGGAGTGCTGAAGGTAAAAAAGTATCCTATAATAAATGTTTTTGAAATGTAATGATATTTAATTGAATGACTGAAGTTGCGCAAAACAATGCTTTTGTATAGTGAATCCCAGCCTACCGGCTGGCAGGCGCTGATTTGCTCCTTTTATTGTAATAAAATCGCATGCCAATTTGCGAAACGCAATTCGCGTTATAATATTGCGTAACTTCATTGAATGATGTAAAAAGGCAGAAGCCAGGCTTATGTAATTAAGAACTGTATATCAGAATATTCATTTAATAAAATTCTGAGTGAACCAATGTCAGAAACAAATGTTTGCGATGAAGAAAAAAGCATTCTGGATTTTAAAATTGACCTGATAAATAAAAGGCATCAAAGCGGGTCATTAATACCTTTGCTTCAATCAGCACAAAATTCCTACGGCTATATCCCCGAAAAAATAATTTATTACATAAGTGAACTGGTAAATGTGCCGGCAGCGGAAATTTACGGTATAATTACCTTTTACTCGCAGTTCAGATTAAAACCGGTTGGGAAATATTTAATAAGAATTTGTGAAGGCACAGCATGTCATGTTAACGGGGCTAAGAAAGTCCTTTCAATTCTGCAGGATGAGCTGGGCATATCAATTGGAGAAACTACGCAAGATGGGAATTTCTCTTTAGTATCGGTAGCCTGCTTAGGCTGCTGCTCATTAGCCCCGGTAATGATGATAAAAGACGAAACATTTGGGAATCTGAATCCGGATAAAATTAAAAAAGCAATAAGAAAATTCAGCAATAAAGAAAAAATTAGTATTGAAATATGAAAAGAGTAAAAGTGGGACTCGGCACCTGCGGCCTATCTGCGGGTGGAGAATCAATTTTTAATAAATTTAAAGAAGAAATTCGGAATAATAATCTTCAGGTGGAATTGTGTGAAACAGGCTGTATGGGAATGTGCTATGCAGAAGCGCTTGTTGAAATTGAAGATGAATTCGACAGCTATTTATATTCAAAAGTTTCTGTGGACAAAGTGGGGAAAATCGTTAATGAACATCTTATCAATAATAATCCTGTAAACAGTTGGATAATAAGAAGTAAAGATATTTGTTCGGAAGAATCATTTACTAAAAAGCAGATTAGAATTGTTTTAAGAAACTGCGGCGTAATTAATCCGACTTCAATAGATGAATATGTTGCAAAAGACGGTTATAAAGCTCTGCAAACTGTATTGAAGAGTTTTTCAAGAGAAGAAGTAATTGAAGAAATAATCAAATCCGGATTAAGAGGCCGCGGCGGAGGTGGATTTCCGACGGGACAAAAATGGAAATTAGCATACAATGAAACAGCCGGTAAAAAATATATAATTTGCAACGCTGATGAAGGAGATCCCGGAGCTTTTATGGATAGAAGCGTTCTGGAAGGCGATCCGCATTCAGTGCTGGAAGGTATGACAATAGCAGCATACGCAATCGGCTCTGACGAAGGTTTTATTTATTGCCGTGCTGAATACCCATTGGCCAATAAAAGATTAAGAACAGCAATCAGACAATCGCGTGAAAAAGGATATCTGGGAAAAAATATCTTTGGCACAGGTTTTAATTTTGATATAAGTATAAAAGAAGGTGCGGGCGCGTTTGTCTGTGGTGAAGAAACCGCATTGATGGCTTCTATTGAAGGTAAAAGAGGCGTACCCGTTTTACGCCCTCCGTTCCCTACACAAAAAGGATTATGGGGAAAACCTACAAATATAAATAACGTTGAAACATACGCTAATGTTTCATGGATAATTTTAAATGGATGGCAAAAATATGCAGCATTAGGAACAGAAAAAAGTAAAGGGACAAAAGTCTTTGCGCTTGCAGGTAAAATAAAAAGATCCGGACTTGTGGAAGTTCCGATGGGAATAACATTAAATGAAATCGTTTATGACATAGGCGGCGGAATAAAAGACGGAAAAAAATTCAAAGCTGTGCAGATAGGCGGTCCCTCCGGCGGATGTATACCTGCAAGCATGGGAAATCTAAAAATTGATTATGATGAAATAACAAGTACCGGCGCTATCATGGGATCAGGCGGATTAATTGTATTAGACGAAACTACCTGCATGGTTGACCTGGCAAAGTACTTTTTAAATTTTACGCAAATGGAGTCATGTGGTAAATGCACTTTCTGCAGAATCGGGACAAAAAGAATGCTGGAGGTGCTGGAAAGAATAACAGAAGGAAATGGAAAGAACGGGGATATTGAATTTCTTGAAAGCCTGGCAGGTAAAATAAAAGCTACAAGCCTTTGCGGCTTAGGCCAAACCGCACCTAATCCGGTATTAACTACACTTAAATACTTCAGGGAAGAATATGAAGAGCACATAAATGAGAAAAAATGTTCAGCGCACAGTTGTTCATCACTAATTAAGTATGAAGTAGTGGAAGAACTATGCAAAGGCTGCCGTGTTTGTGTTAAAGCCTGTCCAACCGGCGCAATAACAGGCATGCTGAAAGAAATTCACGTTATCAATTATGATTTATGTAATAAATGCGGCAAGTGTTTTGAGGCGTGTAAACTTAATGCAATTATAAGAGTTTAAAAATATAAGAAGTGTTTTATGGAACAGATAAAAATTACAATCAATGAAAAAGACGTTTACACTTCTCCGGAAAAAACTATCATCGAAGCAGTACACGAAAATAAGCTTGATGTTATTCCCACTTTATGTTATGATAAAAGAATTGAGCACATTACTTCATGTTTCCTTTGTGTTGTTGAAGTAGAAGGAATTAACAAACTCATTCCGTCGTGTTCAACAAAAGTAAAAGACGGAATGAAAATACACACAAGAACGCAAAAAATAATTGAAATAAGGAAGACAGCGCTTGAACTTCTGATGTCTAATCATTATGCTGACTGCATAGCTCCGTGTAAAATGAACTGCCCCGCGGGTGTTGATGTGCAATCATATATAGCATTAATTTCATTAGGCAGGTATGAAGAAGCGTTAAAGCTTGTAAAAGAGAACAATCCTCTTCCGCTTTCGATAAGCAGGGTATGCGTTAGAGACTGTGAAGCATCTTGCAGAAGAAATTTTATTGATGAACCCGTTGCTGTAAATGCGTTAAAAAGATTTATAGCTGATGATAATTCAAATAAATGGATACCTGAAATAAAGGGAAAGAAGAACAAGAAAGTTGCTGTTATCGGCGGCGGCCCTGCGGGTTTATCGTGCGCCTATTATCTTACTGTTGAAGGTTATTCGGTAACTATATTTGAAAAGCTGCCGAAGCTCGGCGGTATGCTGCGGTATGGAATTCCCGAATACAGGCTGCCAAAAGAAGTATTAGATTCAGAAATAAAATGGATGCTTGATCTTGGAATTGAAGTTAAAACCGGGGTAGAACTGGGGCTGGATTTCAATTTGCAGGAATTATTGTCAGAAGAATATGATGCTGTATTTCTTGGCGTTGGCGCACACAAGGCTTCAAAACTGGGGGTGGATGGGGAAGACAGTACTTATGGCGTATTTAGAGGGATCGATTTTTTAAGAGAAATTCAATTAAGCCATATACCGGAACTAAAGGGAAAGGTTATTGTAGTAGGCGGAGGCAATACGGCTATTGATGCAGCAAGAACAGCTTTGCGCTGCGGTGCGGAGAATGTTAAGATTGTTTACAGAAGAAGCCTTAATGAAATGCCTGCCGGCAGGGAAGAAATAATGGCAGCTCAAAAAGAAGGAATTGAAATCCTTTTTCTGACAAATCCGAAATCAATTATTGCAGAGGACAACAGGTTAAAAGCAATTGAATGTTTGCGTATGGAACTTATTGAAGGGAAGCCCGGAGAAAGGCCAAGGCCAGTCCCTAAACCCGGTTCGGAATTTATAATTGAATGTGATTACCTTATTGGTGCAATCGGGCAATCGGTTGATACTTCATTTTCAAAATCAAATGAAACATGCAGCCTCGGGAAATCCGGTGTTGTATGCATAAATGAAAATACAATGGAAACATCTATACCGGGCGTATTTGCAGGCGGCGATGTTGTAACAGGCCCGTTAACCGCAATAACAGCCATTGCACATGGTAAAAAAGCTGCAATAGCCATAATGAATTTTATTGAAACCGGGCGTGCCGGATTAAATAACGGGAAATTTATTAGCTCTAAAAATAAACTTGCAAAACTGTCAAAAAAGGAATTCGAACATTTTAATAAATCGGTACGGGTTAAAATGAAAGAACTTGCTGTAAAAGAACGGGTACACAATTTTAAGGAAGTTGAACTGGTTATTTCTGAAGAACAATCAATTTGCGAAACCGGCCGGTGCCTGGAATGTGGTTGTTCTGAATATTATGATTGCAGCTTAAGAAAATATTGTGATGAATATAAGATAGACATAACTCAGTATTTAGGGGAAGTAAAGAAATATTTAACAGATGGCAGGCATCCCTTTATCTTTTTAGACCCAAACAAGTGTATTGATTGCGGTAAGTGTGTAAGAACCTGCGCTGAAGTGCTGGAAGTTTCCGCCTTAGGTTTTATTAACAGAGGTTTTAAATCAATAGTTAAACCTGCTATGGAAAAACCTTTAATGGAAACGAATTGTATATCATGCGGAAACTGTATAGATGCCTGTCCCACCGGGGCTATAAAAGAAAAATATCCCTTTAAAATATTAGGCAGGCTGCCAAAAGAGAATTACGAAACCATCTGTAATTTTTGTTCTGTGGGATGTAAAGTAAATTTTAAGAAGATTAACGACGAAGTCTTCTATGTTTCCAATACAACACCGGAAATTATGAACTCACATAATAGGGGATACTTGTGTTCCAAAGGCAGATTCGGGCATAGATATTTGCTAAGTAAAAACCGGATTATGCATCATGCGATTAGGAGAAAGGACATAATTCAAAACGTAAATCGTGATGAGATTTTCCCATACGTTTATAAAAAATTAAAATCAATAATTGATAAATATGGCCGGGATTCGATAGCCGTATTTGGCTCGCCCAGGCTTTCCAATGAAGAGCTTTATCTTTTGCAAAAATTTGCAAGAACCGGATTAAAAACCAATAACATACACAGTTTTTCAAATCTTTTGTACGGTGTTGAACAAAACAGCCTTGACGGGATGATGGGATTTACTAATTCTACAATTTCTATGGACAGCCTTAATAGTGCGGATATTATTATAGTTTTAAATTCAAATCTTTCAGAAGAGAACCTTGTAATGGAATTGAAAATAAAAGAAGCTCAAAAAAAAGGAACAAAATTAATTTTATTTAGTTCATCGGAAGTAAGATTAACCAAGTTTGCAGACCTATGGATTGATAGTAAAAAAGGAACTAACACATATCTGTTAAATGCCATTATGAAATGTTGTATAGATAATGGATTAATAGATGCAGAATTTATCAATTCCCGGACTAGTCATTTCGACGAAGTAAGGACCATGATTGAAAAGACTAATATTCAGGAAGCAATAGAGTTCTCAGGTGTTAAAGTGGAAAAATATGAAATGCTTTTTAATTTAATTAAAGACTTAAACTCCAATATTGTGTTTGTTAATAATATTGATTCTCACCGGGAAAAATCAGTCAACGATCTTAAAGCCATTGCTGATTTCCTTTTATTAACTGGCCGGATTGGAAAGAATAACAATGGAATCATTTTATTGCGGGAATTCAATAACTCATCGGGACATTTAGATATGGGCGTTAATCCCGGTTATTTACCTGGATATATTAAATTAAATGAAGTTGATGAAGTAAGCAGAATAAGCAGGCAATGGAATTCGGAATTAAAAGATGTGTTCAAGCCGGTAAATCTGATAAAAAGTTTAGAAAAAGGAGAGATAAAGGCGATTCTTATCTTTGGTGAAGATCCCCTGGCGGTAAAAGAAAATATAAGGTACTTCAGTGGTGTTGAGTTTTTGGTTGTATGTGATACTTATTTTACTGATACTGCGAAAGAGGCTGATGTCCTTATCCCGGCGCCCACATATTTAGAACAGTCAGGTTCTTTTACCCAGTGCGATGGTACCGTTCAGCAATCAACAAAAATAAATAGTGGAGTATTTGAATTTGAGAATTGGCAGACAATTTCGGCTATTGCATCTCTTTTTGCTCAAGGATTTGAATATAATTCTACAGAGGGAATATTAAACGAAATAAAAAGCGTAAACAGGTTTTACAAATATTTTTCGTATGATAATTCATGGCTTAACAATTATTTTAATAACGGATTCAAAAATCAAAGGATGTCATTCATAAATTACGGGATTGACTTTTCCACTTTTAATCCCGTAAAACAGGTTATAGATTATCAGGAGAATTATTATATTAACAGTATCAAAATGAAATTGTTATAAAAGATGGTTTCAAAAAATGCGCTGCGGTTAGTAAATGATCTGCTTGACAATATTGCAATATTTAACAGCGATCTTAATCTGATTTGTCAGGGAGCCTCGCTAAAAAATATACTGCTTAATAATAATATTGATTTAACTTTCCTTAATAAAGATGTAGCAGTAAGGTCAGATGATCTAAACATTTTGATAAAAAAGCTGGAATCTACAAGAAACTCAAAACAACCTGCGGAGATAAAACTGCAGGGCATAAAGGATGAGTTTATAATCCTTCCTACCTCTGACGAAAAATTTTTCTTCGGCAAAAAAAATAAAATTATTAAGCTTTCAAGAATAGAACTTGATCTCCGGGAAAGAGTAAAAGAACTAGAATGCCTGTACAGCATTAGCAAAGAATCCGACACCTTGAATAACATTGAAGACTTTCTGCAAAGCTGCATTAAAATAATTGAAGCAGGTTTTCAATATCCTGAGGATACATTAGTTAGCATTGAAATAGGGAATAGAATATACGGTAATAAGAATGAACCGGATAAAAATGTTAAGAATTGTTTAGCTGCAAATATTTTATTGGATGGTAGAGAAATCGGTAAACTAAATGTAATTGGAATAAGCGGGCAGGAATTTCTTATAGAAGAAAGGAATATGATAAATGAAATTGCAAGTAAAATATCTCATGTAATTGAAAAAGATGCAAAAGCAAAGAATTTAAAGACGCAGCAAAAAATTCTGAAATTAAAAAACGAAGCCCTCATTAAAATGACTGAAGAATGCTCTCAGAAAAGAGAGGAACTGGGCGCCTTCTTCAAAGCAATGTCTGATAATATTGTGGTTATTGACAGCGGATTTAATATCATTATGTCAAATAAGGATAATATTGGGAACTCCGGTAAATGCTATAATAAGCTTTTTAATTTTGACAATCCATGTAAAGAATGTTCCGGTGTTAAAGTATTTGATACAAAAAATAACTCTACCCTTGCTATGGAAGTGAATGAAAGGCATTATAACCTTAGAGCCCACCCTATAATGGGCATTGACGGAAAAGTAGAGCGTGTTCTTGAAGTATGCAGGGATGTAACGGAAAGAAACAGGATGGAGGCTCAATTAATCCAATCATATAAGCTTGCATCGCTTGGCAAACTTGTTGCGGGCGTTGCGCACGAAATAGATAATCCGAATACTTTTATTTTAGGCAACCTGAAAATATTCCAGGAATCTTTAACCGATATTTTACCAATACTTGATGAATATTATAAAAACAATAAAGAGCTTAAGATAGCGCGCTTAAATTATGAAGTATTTAAAGAGAATATAAGCGTTCTTGTTAACGACATGATTAACGGTGCAAACAGGACTAAAAAGATTGTCGGTGATTTAAGAAATTTTGCTAAAAAAGATGAAGATGGATTAACAGATAATGTTGATATTAATGAGCTGATAAAAAACAACCTGAACCTGACAAACAAGCAGATAAAAAAACATGCCCGCCTGGAAGTTGAACTGGATGAAAATATTCCACAATTTAAGGGAAATATTAATAAACTGGAACAGGTCTTTCTGAATCTGGTTATGAATGCCTCGGAAGCGATGGAACATGAAGAAGGTTTAATAAAAGTAAGGACCGGCTTTGATAAATATAAGAATGAAGTTTATGTGATAGTTTCCGATAATGGCTGCGGTATGAGCGAAGCAACTCTAAAGAATATTTTTGACCCGTTCTTTACTACAAAGAGGCAATGCGGAGGAATAGGTTTAGGGCTCTCTATTACTTACGGAATTATAAAGGACCATAAAGGTACTATAGAGGTTAATTCTAAAGTAGGCGAAGGTACAACTTTCATTATCCATATTCCTGTTAAATAGTTAAACTAAATGTCGAAAATATTAGCAATAGATGACAACCAGTCCGTTTTGAATTTTCTGAAAATTCTTATTCTTCAGAAAAACAAGTACCAGATTGATACTCTCCAGGACAGCGCCCGTGCCTACGATACCATAAAAAATAATGATTACGATATACTGTTGTTAGATATGGATATGCCTAACGTAACCGGACTGGAGATACTGAAATTTATTGTGAAAAATAATTTAAACATCAGAACAATTGTGCTTACAGGTGTGGAAGATATAGACCTGGCTATTTCCGCAATGAAATTAGGAACTTACGATTATTTATTAAAGCCGGTTGATGAAGTTCAGTTATTTAAAACTATAGATGCTGCTATTGAGCAGAACGATATCCGCAAAAACAAGAGCCATGCAGCTAATAAGTTTACCTTAGAGGATTTGCAGCATAAAGATGTATTTAAAGACATCATAACTAATGATGAGAATATGATTAGGGATTTTCATCTGGCAGAAATGTTTGCTCAAACCGATAACAGCATTTTAATATGGGGAGAAAGTGGATCGGGAAAAGAATTAATAGCTAAGGCAATTCACCAAATAAGCGAGAGAAGAAATAAAAAATTTGTCGCCGTAAATGCAGGTTCTTTTGCACAGGAACTATTTTCATCCGAATTTTTCGGATATGAAAAAGGAGCTTTTACCGGGGCATCCAAAGATAAAGCAGGCTTTCTGGAAGAGGCTGACGGCGGTACTTTGTTCCTGGATGAGATAGGTGAATTAGCATTATCCATCCAGGTAAAGCTTCTCCGTGTTTTGCAGGAAGAAGAGTTTTACAGGCTTGGTTCCACAAAAAACATGAAATCTGATATTAGGATTATAGCAGCCACTAATAAAAATTTATTTGAAGAAATAAAGAAGGGTACTTTTAGAAAAGATCTTTTTTTCAGGCTGAATATAAACTCAATTAATCTGCCGCCTTTACGTGAAAGGAAAGGAGATATTGAACTTCTTGCCGGTTATTTCCTGAATATGTTTAACTTAAAATATGGCAAGCGCATTGAAAAAATTTCTGATCCGGTACTGAACTGCTTGAAAAGTTATTCTTTCTCCGGGAATATTAGGGAATTGATGAACATTATTAACAGTGCAATAATTGTTGAATCTTCAAATGTACTGACTAAAAAAGCACTTCCAAATTATTTTCTGGGGAATAATAATTCTTCAGTTGGTTTTGAGGAGGGGGAAATGCCTCAATCTTTAAAAAATATAGAAATGATGCATATACAAAAAGTTTTACAATTTACTCATTTCAATAACACCAAAGCGGCGGAGATTCTTGGTATCTCAAGAGTGAGCTTAATTTCAAAGATTAAAGAATACAAATTAAATAATCATTAATTGCCCATTCAAAAGTAACCTGATTCAATTTGACAGACAATCAGAAGAAAAGCCTGCAATGATTTAAGGCCTTCCGGATATGAGAGATTTAAAAAGATGTAAGGTTCTGTCTTTCCCTCTTTTGCTGCACAGTTCATATCTGTCCCAAATAAAAGTATCACATATATCTTACCTGTGGAACAGTTTGAGCAAAAGCTTGAATTCCGCCATTTTGCAACAATTTTATAATTCCTAAATTATTCAGGGCAGTAGTGTCAATTTTAAGAAATAACTAATCTTTTTTTATAACTCTTGAATAATGATAAAAGAATAACTAAATTTTACCCAGGTTTATAAAAGTAAAAAAAATATTAACGTAAAACCCGTTAAATAGTTACGCAGGAAGAAATCCAAAGGGGTAGACGTTTTGGAATTTGTAACATTAAATACTTCACTTCGAGAACAAAATCATCATCGGTTTAAGAATGCAGATGATGTGCCGCAAAAAAATATAAAGCTGACCGCATTATCACAAAGAGAAAATAAACTAAAGCTGCGTTATTCATTAGCAAAGTTTTTATTAAAATATAGCACGCCGTCTGCCAGAGTGTTATCAAACGATATGGCATTATAGTTGAAAGTTGGTTCCATAAAACATGAAAAATTTTGTAGTTAAAAATATTTGGTGGTTTGTTTTAATAATTGCTATTATACTTCTTGTATTACACACATTGCAAATTGCAACATTTAAAATAGACGAGATTTCTATATTTCTACTTGCTGTTATTCTTTTGTCACCTTTTGTATTACAAATAAAGAAAATTAAATATGGAGATTTTGAAGCAGAAATTGATTCGAAAGAAATTCAGAAGTTGAAAAATAATTATGAATCTGCTCAAATGAGTTCGAAAGAAAGTCAATCTCCCAAAACAATAGAAATTGATAAGACAATAAAAGCTATAAATGATTTATCATCTTCAGATTTTATTATAGCGTTAGCAAAATTGAGAATTGAACTTGAGAAAGTTCTTTCCAAATTAATAAGTGATTCATATGATTTTCAAAAGTCTAGAAAATTATCTGTGGGAGCGATG
>JARLHB010000321.1 GCA_031292465.1 Ignavibacteriaceae bacterium | reverse complement strand
GAACTAAAAATGTAAGTTCAGCTAAAAATTACCCGGAGAGGTGGGTGAGTGGCTGAAACCAACGGTTTGCTAAACCGTCGTAGGGGTTAAACTCTACCCCGGGTTCGAATCCCGGCCTCTCCGCTCTACTTTTATAAACCTCGTCTATTGCAAATAAAGCGATATTCGAGGTTTTTCTTTTCTAAAACTCTCCAAATAGTACCATTATTACCATAAAAAACATTGTCATGGGCACAAAATGGGCAATTTAACACTACCGTTGGGCATGATTTTGAGGGTGAAATCTCAGGTATTAATCCACTTTTAGCCATTAAGCATTTTTAAGTTAAACTTACTGTTTTAGCCACCCAGGAATTAACAACTCCGGTATCTCGAAACGATTTTCGCTGGAGTCTCATTTATATTATACGGATACCTTCTCTTAGCTTTGTAAGATTCCCAAAGGAAATTGTCCTTATAGTTACTCCGGTACTTCAGAGAAAAACGAAAAGTCTTTGTCTCCCAAAGCTGGCGTTATTCATGCATGGGGAGTATTTCCTGATTATGTAACCGGTCATTCTATGGGAGAAATAACAAACAATACGCAGTTATCCCGTATGATATTCAGAACATAGGATAATAAACCACAGACAATTAATACAGATAGCGTAATTGTCGACATCAGAAAATCTGCCAACGGGAAATATTCATATCTGGCAACTAAATAAATTATTAATTAAATTAGGAACAATTATGCCAGAAATATTCGAATTAAACGGAATGTCGATAAAAATGTTATACAGAGATCACGATGATCCTCATGTACATATTTACAGACATGATATTGAACTTGCAGTTGTACAATTAGATGGCACACTAAGAAATGGTAATCTGGAACCGGATAAACTTAAAGTATTAAGAACGTGGATGAAAATGAAACACGAAGAATTGATGGTATGTTGGTTAAAAGCAAGTAAAGGTTTGAAACCAGGAAGGATTAAAATATAATGGAACAATATTATCATATCAGACGTGCATCATATCTTGGTAGTTTTATGATTCATATTGAATTCGATAACGGTGACCACAAAATACTGGATTGTAACTCATGGCTTAATGAAAATATGGGTGACTTTGAAGATCTTAAAATAGAAAGCAACTTCAAACAATTCGAGATAAAATCAGGTCTTCTTACATGGCCTAATGGTTATGATTTAGCACCTGAATATTCTTATCAAAGCAGCAAACCATATATATTTGAAAAAGGTCGTCAGACGTTTGTAATAACGTGATACTAAAATCCTTCCATATAACTAAATATTAACAGCGCATCAATATAAATTCAAATTAGATCTTCAGATCGAAAGGGATAATTATGGCTTCGCCGCCGCTCCCTTCGGTCGGCTTCGCAAGCTTTAAGCTTAAGCCTGGTTTACGGGTGAGATATATTTCTCACTGTAATGTTACCGCCTGTAAAGGCTGACGGTTACAAGTCCGTATAAAAGCAGATTACAGTGGAAGTCTAATATATACTGTTTGGTCACGATTTCAAAAACCGGAGGTAATAACAAAATATGCTCTCGGCCAAAACTATCCCAACCCGTTTAACCCGACAACGGAAATAAACTATCAAATACCTAAAGACGGATATGTGACGTTGAAAGTTTACGATATATTAGGAAATGAAGTAAAAACTCTTGTCTATGATTTTAAGGGAGCGGGAAATTATTCCGAGAAATTTGACGCCACAAATCTTGCAATCGGAATTTATTTCTATAAATTAAATACAAATAATTACTCTTCTATCAAGAAGATGATATTAGCAAAATAAAATAATTTCCTTTTTATCTGTGCCGTGGGAGTCTGTTCCCGATATTACAAAAGCTAAAATCTCTCATGGCGCAGATAGTATATATTAATATCATTCTCTTCTCAATAAACGACATGTAGGCATTCTCCCCGAAAATAATATGGTCATACACTTGAATGCCGATAATCTTTCCAGCCTCTATTAACTGCTTCGTCATACCGATGTCTTCTTGAGAAGTTTCCACATTTCCGAAAGAGTGATTGTGATATCTTTTATAATTACTAAATATTAGTTTATATATTATGTCCCAAGTTGACTTATAGTCAACCTTTGCTTAAATTATTAAACCAAATATGTATTTGGTTTATATAATATTCAGAAAGTAGCTTATGAGTACTCCCAGAATGGGAAAAATAAACCAGCTTATGACTGGATGGACGAAAGGAACCGTTCAACTATCAGCATCCCTGAATAAGTCAGATTATTCCAAAAATCTATTAAATAAATATGTTAGTGGCGGATGGCTTGATTCTCTCGGATATGGAGCATTTAAGCTAAAAGGAGATTCTGTAAGCTGGGAAGGCGCTTTGTATGCCTTACAGACTCAAAAAGGTATGGCAATACATGCAGGCGGTAAAACAGCATTGCAGATAAAAGGATATGCACATAATGTCGGTGCAACAGCTTACCCGGTATTTCTCTTCGGTTCTGTTCATGACCATGTGCCCAAATGGTTCAGGGAGCAAAGCTGGTATAGTAACGTAAATTTATCTATAACAAACTTATTTGATTATAGTAAATTGAAAGCGTTTAGCAAGTACAATGTCGGGAATTTCGAAATAAAGATATCATCGCTGGAATTAGCTGCAATGGAATTATTGTATTTAGTTCCAACACAACAGACATTTGAAGAGGCTATGCAATTAATAGAAGGATTAACCACATTAAGGCCGAAACTTGTGCAGGCTTTGTTAGAACAATGCAACTCGGTAAAGGTTAAAAGATTATTTTTATACATGTCAGAAAAAAATAACCATGCCTGGTTAAAAAGTATAAACCTGTCAAGTGTTAATCTTGGAAGCGGTAAACGTGTTATTATAAAAAATGGTGCCTTCAATAGTAAATATAATATAACAGTACCAAAGGAATATGAAAAATAGCAGCTATTATAAACAATCAGAACTATTACTTAGAATACTTCCAATAATAAACAGTGAGGATAATTTCGCATTAAAAGGTGGGACGGCAATTAACTTTTTCTTCAGGAATTTACCGCGTTTATTCGTTGATATAGATTTAACGTATTTACCTTTGCAGGAGAGGGAAGTATCCCTGAAGGGAATAAATGATAGCTTACTTAATATTGAGAAAGATATTTACCGGTTATTGCCAAATGCAAAATTACCCGGAAGCAGTTTTCAATAAGCAAATTAGTTTATGGTTTACTCATTAATAATCAGGATGCCGTGGTAAAAATTGAACCCAATATGACAATCAAGGGTACCGTTTACCCTGTTGTTGAAATGGGATTATGTAAGCGTGCTGAAGAAATGTTTGAGCTGACTTTAAGCTGTCGTACATTGTCGCTGGAAGATATTTACGGCGGGAAAATTTGTGCAGCCCTGGATAGGCAGCACCCTCGTGATTTATTTGATGTTAAACTAAAAACAAATGATTATTCTATATTGCATCGAATCCCGGCCTCTCCGCTCTGCTTTTATAAACCTCGTCTATTGCAAATAAAGCGATATTCGAGGTTT
>JARLHB010000320.1 GCA_031292465.1 Ignavibacteriaceae bacterium | reverse complement strand
TAACTAAATATCGCGGGGTGGAGCAATTGGTAGCTCGTCGGGCTCATAACCCGAAGGTTGTAGGTTCAAGTCCTGCCCCCGCTACTAAAATAAAAAAGCCCCAGTCTAATGACTGGGGCTTTTTTATTTTAAATGATTGTAAGAGCGGAAGTTGAGATGCTGGGCAGATGTTAACCGGGGGCCTTACCACGCCTTTAAAACAAAAGCCCGGAGATTATTACTCTTCAGGCTCTTTAGATATAAATTCTTTTAACTAAACAGTTTATCCGTCAATATTGTTAAAACTGGAAATCATCCCGTCTATTACCTGTGAACGGGCGTGAATTTCATTCAGTTTCTGGATTATTCGCAGAATGGCTTTTCGCTTTTCTTCCACTGTATCAGTTATAAAACTTCTTACTTCAGGAAGGTTACACTCATCCAGCATCCCCTCATAAAAACGAACGATTGATGCTTCTTTTCTTAATGCTTCATTCAACATTGCACATGTATTCTTGCAGGCATGCATACACTTTATTTCATTATCTTTCACGATTCACCTCATTATAAATTCTTGTAAGCTTGTCTGCCTTGCAGGCAGGGCTTAAATGAGTGATTATATTATCTAATTTTATCTGTTTATTAACCAACGGTTAAAGAAGGCTCTTTTGCAAGTTTGCCGCCTAATAAAAGCGCCTGTTCATTTAATGGAATTAAATGATGGTGCCTTTCCGGCAGAACTTTCTTTAACGCATTAAGAATATTTTCAATTTTTACAATAGGCCTTTTCTCAAGAAAAGCGCCCACTAAAATCATATTAGCTACCTGTTTCTTGCCGAGTTTCTGCGCTTCGTCGTTTGCTGCTATGGCAATAACTTCAATGTCTTTTCGTGTTGGAGGATTTATTAAAGACGACTGCTCGTATAATAAAAATCCGCCCGGCTTAACAGCTTTTTCAAATTTTTCAAGTGAAGGCTGGTTAAGTATAACTGCCGAATCAAATCTGGAAATAATTGGGGAACTGATCCTTACCGGTGAAACAATAACGGTGCAATTTGCAGTACCGCCGCGCATTTCAGGTCCGTAAGAGGGCATCCAGCTTACTTCTTTTTGTTCAATCATTGCCGCATAAGCAATAATGGAACCCATCGAAAGGACACCCTGTCCTCCGAAGCCGGCAAAAATTATTTCATGAGCTTGCTGCATTTCAAAATCCTTTAATTTTATTTTCCTGATGGTACCTTTAAATCGCCAATCGGATATACGGGAAACATATTTTCCTCAAGCCATTTATTGCTTTCAACAGGCGTCATCTTCCAGCCGGAAGGGCAATTTGAAACAACTTCTATAAAGCATGTTCCGGGATTGGACTTCTGGTATTCAAAAGATTTTTCAACTGCTTTCTTTAATTTTCTTACAGCGTTAACATTATGAACAGACTGCCTTGTTACATAATACGCACCAGGCAGTTGAACCAGCATGTCTGTAATTTTTAAAGGGTAACCCATCGTTTCACAGTTTCTTCCGTATGGTGAAGTGGAAGTAACCTGATTCAATAATGTAGTAGGCGCCATCTGCCCGCCGGTCATTCCGTATATTGCGTTGTTTATAAATATCATTAAAATATTCTCACCGCGGTTAACAGTATGAATAGTCTCTGCGGTTCCGATAGCTGCAAGGTCGCCGTCACCCTGGTAAGAGAAAACAAATTTGTCAGGGTGAATACGTTTTATTCCTGTTGCAACTGCGCTTGCCCTGCCGTGTGCAGCTTCCTGCATATCAATATTCATATAACTGTAAGCAAAAACAGAGCACCCAACAGGAGCAACACCGATTGTTTTATCCTGTATGCCCATCTCATCAATAACTTCCATAAGTACGCGATGGACAACGCTATGCCCGCATCCGGGGCAGTAATGAAACGGCGTATCTGTTAATGTAACAGGTTTTTTATAAACTACTTCAAATCCATTTAGTTGAGTATCTTCTTGCATCATTACGCCTCTTAAATTTCACTTTTTCTTAAAGAATGGACTAAAGACTCCAGCTTTTCAACTACATCTTCGGGAGTAGGAACCATACCGCCCATTCTACCTTTAAAATAGACAGGACGTTTTCCGTTAACAGCCAAAGAAACATCTTCAACCATCTGGCCTGCATTCATTTCAACAACTAAAAAGAATTTAACTTTATTAGTTAGATTGGAGATTGCTTCTTTCGGGAAGGGATACAATGTTATCGGCCTTATAAGTCCAACCCGAATTCCCTTTTCTCTGGCGAGATCGACTGCCTTCTGGCAGACGCGCGCCGATAACCCGAAAGCTACCAGAGCAAACTCGGCATCATCTAAAGCAATCTCCTCAAATCTAACTTCATCCCGCATTTGTTCGTACTTCTCCTGAAGACGAATATTAATCCCCTCCATTTTTTCCGGATCTATAAACAGAGAGGTGATAATATTTCTCTCGCGTGTAGCCGGTTTTCCTGCGGTCGCCCATGGTTTTTCCGTCTTAGGCAAAGAGCCCTCTTCCGGAAGAACAACCTTTTCCATCATTTGTCCAAGCGCGCCGTCAGCTAAGATCATAGCGGGAGTTTTGTATTTTTCGGCAAGACGAATGCCGTCAAAAACAAAATCTGCCATTTCCTGAACTGAAGAGGGAGCCAAAACAATTAAATGGTAATCTCCATGTCCTCCGCCTTTTACTGCCTGAAAGTAATCGCCTTGTGAAGGTTGAATCGTTCCCAAACCGGGGCCGCCTCTTGTAACATTCACAAGCAAACAGGGCAGTTCTGCCGAAGCAATATAAGAAATTGCTTCCTGCATTAAACTTATTCCGGGGCTGGAAGATGACGTCATTACTCTGCCGCCGGCGCCTGCTGCACCATATATCATATTTATTGCAGCTAATTCGCTTTCTGCCTGAAGTACAACTCCATGGCGTTTGGGCATTTCAAGTGTAAAATATTCTAATATCTCGGACTGCGGTGTTATGGGGTAACCAAAGTACGCATCTATATCTGCGCGCATTGCCGCTTCAGCTAATGCTTCGTTACCCTTCATTAAACGAGCTCCGTTATTCTTATCTTCCATTATTTAATTCCAGTTTTATGATTATAACCTTTTGGATTATATAAAGGTATACGTTAGTTACACAGCTTTTTTAAGAGCAGATTTAGGCTGACGGTATACTGTTATTGCTACATCAGGACAAACGATTGCACAATTAACACAGCCTGTGCAATTATCATTTATCAGCTCGGCAAACCTGTAACCGTTTATATTGATAAAGCTTGATAAACCGAGGCATTTCTGCGGACATGCCACTACGCAAAGCTCGCATCCTTTGCAAGTATCGCGCTCGATTTTTACCGTTCCTTTTATCATAATGTTATTTCTAATGTTTATTTTTTTTAATAATTTCATTATTGGACGCAAGATATATGCCAAGCGGTAAAATCCCTTTAATTAAAGGATTCTTTAACCGGCTTTTCATAATTAAGAAGTCAACTGATTGTTTCCTTCTTAATAGCGAGAAGTTTTAAGAAATTTAAGCTGTCTATAATTGCTTAAAAGCTTATTATATAAATAGTTAAAATGGTGTTTTTAGTTTTAAGAGGAGGATCCCTTAATTTTTAAGTTAAAATGCAGAAATATTAACATTAATGGTATTTGTAAGGCACATTTTATGTGCTGAGCCTTCAAGCATTTTGAGACAACAAGAAGCGGTTCCATGAACCGCTTCTTATCTTATATATATATAGAAAATTATTCTTTAACAGTAATTTTTT
>JARLHB010000031.1 GCA_031292465.1 Ignavibacteriaceae bacterium | reverse complement strand
TACAACATCTTTCAGATAATCCAGATTCCTTTCTTCCGGGGTTATAACTTTTTCCCAATCCCATTGATCAACATAAGAACTATGATCATGATCAAGGAAATAATCTTTTCGTATTGCCCGCATATCAGTGCATATGCCCTCGCCTACATTGCAGTCAAATTCTTTAAGAGCAATTCTTTTCCATTTAGTTGCCGCCTGAACAACCTGCGCCTGAATTGGCTGTTCCAATCCCAGCCCGCAAGGGAACTGTACCGGCGTTCTTGAACCGTCGCGGTCTAAATAATCATTTACGCCGCTTTCTTTATCAACGATAAGCGGCACGGGTACCATTTGCAGATTAAGCTCTTTGCAAAGATTTTCCTCAATATAATTTTTAATGGCAAAAACAGCTTTTACTCTTTCTTTAGGCTTTAGCAGCGGTTCATAATTTTCCGGTAAAACATTTTTTAAATCTGCATAATTGCCTATGCCGGGGCCTGCGAGGTCAGATTTCTTATCTTTCATAAAACTACTCCTTGTGTTTTGGAATTTTACTTTGGGTAAATAAAATATTGTCTTGCATTTGCCCTTTTGGGGCAAATAAGACTTTGAAGAAAGTATTATTTGCAAATGCATCTAAAATATTCAATTGAACAGATTGAGGATTTGAATCTTCCGAAAGAGGTTGTTTGAAAATAAATACAAAGGAGTTTTTCATAGGGTAATGCATCAAATCAATTTATTCCGAAATTATGAGTTCCCGAACTATGTTTTGCGCACTATTATAAACTTAGTGATTAAAAATTAAAGTTTCAAACCTGGTATGGAAAGAGCTAATTTGCACATAAATTTCTTGAAAATAACAGGGGTATAATATAATATTTAAGCATCACTTCCTTTGAAATGCTCACATTTTGGTACTTGACAAGAAATAACCGTAAATTTGTAACCAGAAAAAATTGATTTGTCACCGCTTAATAGGTAAATTTGTTAAAATTAAATATTGCAGCCGAGGATAAAAACTCAAAGGCAAGAACCGGTTGTTTTGAAACTGATCACGGAATAGTTGAAACGCCTATATTTATGCCTGTCGGCACGCAGGGCACTGTAAAAGCCGTGAATCAAAGCTACCTGGAAGCGGATATACAGGCGCAAATTGTTCTTTCAAATACTTATCATCTTTATTTAAGGCCCGGTACGGAAATACTATCGGAAGCCGGCGGCCTTCATAAATTTATGAACTGGCGAAAACCAATATTGACCGATAGCGGCGGATACCAGGTTTTCAGCCTTACGGAATTAAGAAAACTTAAATCCGACGGCGTTGAATTCCGCTCACATATTGACGGCTCAAAACATTTTTTTACCCCTGAAAAAGTGGTTGGAATTCAAAGAATTATCGGCTCTGATATTATGATGTCGCTGGATGAATGTACGCCGTTTCCGTGTGAATATGATTATGCCGTTAAATCAGTAAAACTAACATCTGATTGGGCAGTTCTAAATAAAGAAGCTTTTGATAAAACACAGCCTTTATACAGCCACAAACAGTACTTATTTGGTATAATACAGGGCAGCGTTTATAAAGACTTAAGAGAAAAATCGGCTAATGACCTGTTGAATCTTGATTTTGACGGCTACGCAATCGGCGGGCTGGCTGTTGGTGAGCCGGCAGAAGTTATGTACGATTTGGTTAACTTTACAACCGATTTTATGCCTAAGGACAGGCCAAGGTATTTAATGGGCGTGGGCAGGCCGGAAAATATTCTTGAAGCTGTTGAAAGAGGTGTTGATATGTTTGACTGCGTTATGCCGACAAGAAATGCGCGCAATTCAAACCTGTTTACATCTGCCGGTGTTTTATCTATGCGAAATGCAAGATATAAAAATGATTTTACAACTATAGATGAGAATTGTGACTGTTATACCTGCTCCAATTATACAAAAGCATATTTAAGGCATTTGTTTATTGCAGGAGAAATTCTTGCGCTGGAGCTTGCAAGCATTCATAATCTTCATTTTTACCTGAATCTTGTTAAGGATGCAAGGCATCATATTAAGCAAGGTGATTTTTCAGAATGGAAATTAGAAATTGTTTCTAAAATATCATTAAACGTAAATAATAAATTGGAGGATTGATTGAACTATATATTAGCAATGGCAGCTCCGCCAAACGGCGGCAGCGGCGGTGGTGGAAATTTAATTAGCACAGTTGTAATGTTCGGTGCTATTTTCCTTATCTTTTATTTTATGATTATCAGGCCGCAGCAGAAGCGAGCAAAGGAAAGAGAAAAATTACTTTCCAACATACAAAAAGGCGATAAAGTTGTTACAAGCAGCGGGCTGCACGGCAGCATCGTTCATATAGATGAAAAGACAGTACTTTTACAGGTAAGCGATAATGTAAAACTTACTTATGAACGTTCAGCTATTGCAACGGTTGTTACAAGTACTGCGGCCGTTAAAGAAAATAATTGATTTGGTTTGAAAAACCGGGTCGCCAGTAGCCAAATTTAATAGTTGGCTATTGTTAAGTATCCGAATAAAAAAGGTATAGATAATGTTTTGTTCAGTTGATGAAGCTATTGAAGAGTTTAAGCAGGGCAAGCTTCTTATTATGATAGATGATGAAGACAGAGAAAATGAGGGGGATTTTGTTTGTGCAGCCGAGT
>JARLHB010000319.1 GCA_031292465.1 Ignavibacteriaceae bacterium | reverse complement strand
TTTCAATAGATATATTCATAAATATATTATTTTTTCAAATGAAATATTTAGTATTTTGTCTGTTTTCAACGTATATACCCAAGTTATAAACTCCCATACCGAAGCAGATATACTTACTTACATCTTCCGGCATTATACCGGCAGGCTTCATGGGAAAGTGAGAATAAACAGCCAGATGATTTTTTCTTTATTATTTACACCCGGATATTACTTTTTGGGTGTATAATTTACACCTTTATACTTCAGGGGAAACAAAATTTCAGGGGCTTTCTGACACACAAACACGATTTATAAACACTAATACCAGAACTCTTTTAAATTTAATTTTATTTTAGATTGCCTGATTAAATTTAAGAATCTCAGATATTAATAACCGGGCAGAATTTATTTTAATTAAGATGGTTTTATAAGAAAATTCTTTATTTGAAGGGAATCAATGAAAAAAGTTTTAATTCTGATTTTATTTGTTTCTGCTGCAATATTCCAGTATGCACAGGAAAAATATCCTTACCAGGATGCCGCAGCCCCTGTTGAAAAGCGTGTGGAAGATTTATTAAACCGGATGACGCTGGATGAGAAAATCGACCTTATAGGCGGAACCGGGATTGCCACAAAGGAAAATAAACGGCTTGGAATACCGGAGATGAAAATGACCGACGGACCTGCCGGGGCGCGTTTCGACAAATCCACTGCCTTCCCGGTAGGAATAGCAACCGCTGCAACATGGAACCCGGAATTAATATACACTGTCGGACAGGCGATAGGCCGTGAAACCAAAGGGCATGGCAGAAATATTATACTCGGCCCATGTATAAACATAGCCCGCCTTCCGGTTGGAGGTAGAACATTTGAAGGTATGGGTGAGGACCCATTCCTCACATCCAGAATAGCCGTGGCTTATATAAAAGGCGTGCAGAATGAAGGCGTTGCCGCAACAGTAAAACACTTTGCAGCTAATAACGAAGAGATTGACAGGGATTATGTTGATGTATTTGTAAGCCGCCGGGCGCTGAATGAAATTTATTTCCCCGCATTCAAAGCTGCTGTTACGGAAGCAGGTTCGCAATGCATTATGAGCTCCTACAACAGGGTAAACGGCAGATACGCAAGTGAAAATGATTACCTGCTTAGGGAAGTATTAAGGAATAAATGGAACTATAAAGGAATGATTATGAGCGACTGGTGGGCGGTGCATTCTGCTATTCCTACCGCACTGGGAGCGCTGGATATTGAAATGCCAAACGGCGATTACATGAATATAAAGAATTTGAAAAGCTCTGTAGAATCCGGAGTAATACCGGCTGCCACAATTGACGAAAAAGTAAAAAATATTCTAACGCTTATGTTTAAGCTTGGAATATTTGATAAAGCAACAGTAGAAGATAAATCATTATTAAACACTTCTGAAAACCGTAACGTTGCCTATAAGACAGCGCTTGAATCGATAGTCCTTTTGAGGAATGAGGGAAATATTCTGCCGTTGAAAGCAGATAAAGTTAAAACAATTGCAGTAATTGGCCCGGACGCTGATACTGCAAGAACAGGCGGAGGCGGAAGCTCTGAAGTTAATCCTATTGCTCCCGTTTACTCCATACTTGATGGTTTGAAAAGTAAGCTGCCTGCAAATATAAAAATCATTTTCTCAAGAGGTGTGGAGTTTGATGATAATATCAAGTTAGAGACGATAGGTTCAAAATACTTATTTACGGATAAATCATGCAGCAAAAACGGCCTTAATGCAGAGTTCTTTAATAACATGAATTTAACCGGAGTCCCTGTTTTAAAAAGAATTGATCCGGTTATAGATTTTAACTGGGTTGATAACGGACCGGGCCCGGAAGTTGCAAAAGACCATTATTCTGTATCATGGACAGGCTACCTGAAAGTCCAGAAGACAGACGAATACACACTTGGTACAATCAGCGACGACGGAAGCCGCCTTTGGATTGATGATAAGCCTGTTATAGACGTATGGTTCCCGCATGGCCCGCTGAAAAGAACTGTATCGATGAAACTTGAAAAAGGTAAGCTTTATAAAATACGTTTTGATTTGTTTGAAAAAGCAGGAGGCGCTGTTGCTACATTAGGATGGCAGACAGGCGGAAGAGAAATGATTGCAAAAGCTGTTGAAGCAGCAAAGAAGGCCGATTATGTTTTACTTACCGTCGGCACAACAAGCATAATTGAAACTGAAGGAAGGGACAGAAGCAGTATGGCGCTTCCTGCCAGTCAGGATGAATTAATTGAAAAAGTTGCCGCTGTAAATAAGAATACGGTTGTGGTGCTTACAAGCGGCTCACCTGTATTAATGGACAGGTGGATAAACAAAGTTAAAGGCGTTGTTGAAACATGGTTCGCCGGTACCGAAGGCGGTAACGCAATTGCCGATGTATTACTAGGCAACTACAATCCTTCAGGAAAATTACCGATTACATTCCCGCATAAATGGGAAGACTGTTCCGCCTATCCTACTTACAATGTCCTTAAAGAAAGGACTTACTACTCGGATGATATATATGTAGGCTACAGGCATTTTGATAAGTTCAACATAGAACCGTTGTTCCCGTTCGGGTACGGATTATCTTATACAACATTTGAATACTCCGGCTTAAATGTTACGCCATTGGACAGCAGCATATTTAATGTAACATTTAATATTAAAAACACAGGCAGCGTAAAAGGCGAAGAAGCCGCGCAGGTTTATGTTTCTTCACACGGGTTAAATGTTGAAAGGGCTGTAAAAGAATTAAAAGGCTTTGCAAAAGTTGCCCTGAATCCCGGCGAGACAAAAGCGATAACAATAAAGCTTAATAAAGATTCATTCGCTTACTTCAGCGAGAAAGAAGATAAGTGGAAAGTTGACGCCGGCAGTTACAAAATTGCAGTCGGCACATCCTCAAGAGATATGAAATTGCAGTCCGATATAGAAGTTAAATAGGTTCGTGTTAGTTGGTTCGTTAATTATGTAAAGGCTCCCGCTCCGGCAAAGCAATTTGCCGGGGCGATTATTATTTTAGCTACCCTCACTCCCCACCTCATTTCTCTTATTCTATCTTCACATTTATGCTTGATTAAAATAATATTTACCTTTAAGTTATGCCTTATAAAAGGGGAAAATAATATGTCATTTCATCTTTTAAACATTCTATTAAAAATTTAATCCAATGATAAAACCGCAAAGGACTATTATAATAGGTGCATCTGTTTTACTTCTGATACTAACAGTTTCTTTTATTCTATTTATTTCTAAAGATGATCCGCGGTTTACCAAAAACTTTGAAATTGGGGAACAAGATGCTGCTGCTGATATTGCAAGAGGAAAATTTACATATAGGATACAGGGATTACCAAAAGAAGGAGTGGATGACAATTGGGCAGCAATGTTATATAACAACAATAACATTCTTGTTGATTTCATGGGCTGCGAAATTGGAGATGACGGAGAATATTGGTTTGGTTATGGAATGAAGACAAGAGATGAAATTAGAAATCGTTTTGGGAAAAATTTTATTGATAGCACTATTGCTTTGAATATCGAAAGAGAAAAGAAAGGAGAAAAATGTAAGTTTAAGAGACATCCAAATTTTGATGACGATGATATTTGTAAACTAATCGGATCGTCAGATTTGACACTTCCGGACAGCCTTGGCGGCCTGTCTATTTACGGTTATTTTGATGCTAATATTACTTTAACCTCTAAAGGGAATATTACTAATGTTAGCCCATTTGATATTTTTGTATACTCCAATCCATATTCAAATAAATCCCAATGGGATTGTAATTCAGATAATATCCTGGTAAATAATTATCATAATAAAGTAATTGAATGGATCAAAACAAAAATAAAGAGTATGAAATGTACTATCAATGCAAGACACCCGCTATGGTACCTGCGCAAGACAAACAGAACAATTATGGGATTTAGTATTAATTCCCAGGAAGTACGAATCAGTATTAAAGAGGATACTATCCATGTACCACAGGGTGTTATACCTGCAAAAAGTGAAGTAAGTGCAAAGGTATATGGCTGGATTGATAAGTATGGCAAAATTAAGACTTACAAAATAAGTTCCATAGAAATTCGGAGAACAAACAATACAGAGAAATATATAGAACCTTATAAGTCTTATACTGACGAAAATGGCGGCGATATTTCCGTAAAACCATCCGGCGATGCTTCACTATTAACAAAATATGGTAAATATATAAGACAGAGAATCTATAACTCTTCTTATACAGTTGACCCGAATCTTGAATATTTTAAACATTATGATGTTACAAAGCAAAAAATGGATTTTGAATTTAAATAGATAGAATGAAGAAAATTGAAGTATATATCTTTAATAATTTTCCCTTCCCGGGAGGCGATAATAAGGTAT
>JARLHB010000318.1 GCA_031292465.1 Ignavibacteriaceae bacterium | reverse complement strand
GTCTTCTTCCGGGGCATCAAAGTATAAAAGGTATGTCAATGCGCTTAGCTGGTCTGCATTTGCAAAGAATATGACCACTTCAGGTTTTTCTTCGCCTGAAAATTCCTCAAGCGGTTTGAAGACGGCCCAGCCCTTTTCTTTTTCTGCGGGGCGCAAGGATTTTACATAATTTTCAGCAAGTTCGGCTGTTTTAACAATCCTTTCACATTCCCTTCCGGGAAAAGGCCCGTTGGATAAAAATTTTTCAATACCGGGGAAAATCCAATCCTTATAACCAAGATAAAAAGCAGAACACGGGTAACCTGTAGAGCCTTCATTAAATGCTGCTGTTTTGCCCTTTGCGCAGGTAAATATGAGAGGCATAATACAGCCGCCGCCTTTATTCTTAAATCCGATTGAATTATCAGGCTTTTTATCAGTGTAGAAAAAACCTACGGGATGATATTCAAGTATTAATTTTTCTTTGAATGAATTGCTGATCTTTTTATAATCAATCATTTTAATACCGTAAACTAATATTTTTATAAGTCAACAATATATTCCTTTGAGTTTATACAGTATGCTTAATTTAAAGGGTTTAATATATTTAAGAAATTCTTTGAGTGATGTTAAAATTATTGATGAATTCGGCTACTTTTATATTCCCGTTCTGTAACGATTCCTTATTGATATTATCTATATATAATGAGTATTTATCAGGGTTATCTAATAAACTATTTATTACTCCGGGAAGCTTTTTTATACTCGTTTCATATATACCCATCTTTTTACTGACGAGGTATTCCATGTTGCCCTTTTCCTGTTCCCAAATGTAATTTATTATCAATGGAATCTTTTTACTCATTACAATTTCCATAAATGTGGAAGCCCCGCATTTGGTAATTACAAGATCGGAGATATTAAGCAGTTCGAATATAAAATCAACGTAGCCGTAAATTTTAATATCGGCATTTCCGGATTCCTCTTTTAATTTCTCAGCTTTTTTATACAGCGAATCGTTTTTTCCGCAGACGATAGCAATCTCTATATTGTTAAGTCTCTGAGCAAGTGTTTTAAGAATCCTGAATCCTTTTGGGATGCCGTCGCCGCCGCCTAAAATTAATACAATCTTTTTATCCGGAGAAAATCCCATTTCCTTTTTTAATCCGGAAATTTTATTAGCTTCCATTGGTTTGGAAAATCTGTCGCTAAGTATAAATGGGAAAACATTTATGTTTTCATTGTTAATTCCTCTTTGCAGGCAATGCGATTTCAATCTTTCGCTGAAAACAATAAAATTTTGATCTTCCCTGAAGAACCATAAAGGGTGTGCCGTATAGGGATCTGTAACAACAGTAATAAGCGGAATATGCATACCAAGTTCTTTGATTACACTGTAAGCCGGCTCAATTAGAAAAAAGTGAAAGATAATAATCTTATCTGGTTTTGTTGAACGGAAGACTTTTCTAAGATACGGCTTTATAAAAAAAGAAATTAATCTATTGTAAAAACCGGCAATAAAATTAAACTTGAATAAGACATATAAAGCTTCATAAAACCATGTTGCCTTAGCCTGCAGATTCCTGTAACCGTCCTCTATTATATATTTTATAATCGGATTGGCTTCTTCAAAACCGTTTACCAGAACAGGTTCAACCGAATCATTATAATTCTGTTCAAAGACTCTGGCAATTGATTTTGCAGGAGCCAAATGGCCTCCGCCCGTTTTAAGATATAATAGAAGATATTTCTTTTTTTTGTTCATTTTGTACTAACGTAGAATTGGTGAATCTTCACGAATCATTTTACCGGTTTCAAGTATTTCCAGGATTTTAAATGTACCAAGTTTTCTTGCCTTTAAAAACCCAGACCAGGCTGCTTCTGCGAGCCTGCCGTTTTTTAAAAAATCATATAGCCACTGATCTGTATATTCGGGATTTTCCTGTTTGATGCCTGCCTGTATTTCATACAGCCATTTTGCGTTGAATTGTTCCTGCGAACCTATAGGCGGGCACATAATAATAGGTATGCCCAGCCCTGAATAGAAAGACAATTCACTTGGCTTTGTCCATAGTATATCAGTTGTATGCATTGCTTTATTAAATAGGTCAAAATATTCATCGGGCTTTTCTGAAAAAATAATGTTTATATTTTCTGCGCCGTCGGAAATTTCTCTCCGTACATTTTCAAAATAATCTTTAACTAATTCTTTTGTGCCTGCAGCCAGGTTTAAGGTTATTTTGCCTGACTTTAATTTATTCCTTAAACTAAGTGCAATTGTTCTTCCTATTTCTTTTTGTGCGCCTGCACCGCCGACACAATATGTTATCGTTAGTTTCCGGGTATTATTAAACTTGCAATTATCTTCACCAAGGAAGTATTCCACATTCTTATTGTGCCTTGGCCAGAACTGTCCATTCGGGTCCAAATAAAATAGCCTTTGTGCCAAATCAGACTTTAGAACTGCAAGGTCTTTGTCGCCGAGAAGTTCAACCGATAAAGGAAATCCGGTAGTAAAAATTCTGTCTGAAGGAACGCCGTAAGCCAAAAGCCTTTGCGCTGCTTTACCGCAGGGGGCAAAATAAATTATTCTGCTTTCCCATGGCTCTTTTGCTACCCAAACCCGATTTAAATCTGCATCGCAAACTATGCAGAAGATGCTGTCATAACCGTCCATATCAGCGGCAATTGCCGGTGCAAAAAAGGAAGTTACGAGAGGCAAATGTTGTGAATGTATCTTTTTCAGCACTCCTGAACATAATCCTTTTTTAATGCTTGATTCTAATAGGTTTACCTGGAATGTCCTGTTTGATAAATTACGCATAGGATAAAAGGACGGAATGCGCAGAAAGGAATCCAGAATATTAAAAACCGGATTGCCTATAAATGGTATGCCTTTGGCGCGGGATAAGAATTCATATACATACATCATCCTTTCCCATAATTTCTTCTCTGTTGAAGAAACTTCATCATTGTTACCGGCTATAATAATAGATTCTTCCGCAATTTCCTTTAATGGGTGAACAGCCCGCATATGTCCGTATCCCATATTAGCCGAAACAACCCACGCCTTCAAACTATTGTACAATTTCTTTTAACCTGCTCGCGTTAATTATTATATAATCTATTACAAATATATAATCGGAATAATTAAGTCTCATTAATAAAATGTTAATTATTAAGACTTGAATGAAGTTTTAATATTTATTTGATTTTAGGCTGAAAAGCAATTAGTATCCCACTCTAAAAGGGAAGTGAATTAATTAACCTTTCTTAAAATGTAAATGGAACCATCTTTAAAGTCTGCAATTTTTTCAAAATTTAAGTTTTTTTGAAGTTCATCAATTGAGTAAAGGAAATTTCTGTCCATCTTATAAAACCAAACTAAACAGATATTGTTATTCCTTCCAAAAATATACTTTAAATTTGATTCGTTATTTACAGTCAGGGGTGAATTATATAGTGTCTTCGCCGGGCTCCACCGCGCTTTAATATCAGATAAAATGTACACAGCTTCGGGAACATTACTATAAACCATATAGTCAGTTCCAAGTTCTTTATTTTTATTCAGATAATTAATTGTTTCCAAATTATCCCAACTACTGCTGTTAAATCCAAAGCCTGATAACTTAACATAATCATTTATTATATAAACAGTTTTAGCTGCCGGGTAAATCATCCAGGCAATTAATCCTGCCGCAAAGAAAGCCGTCAATACTTTAGGTCTGTAATATTTTGAAAGCCATATAAGAATATTGTCGATAATAAAAAAACTTATTAAAAATACCGGTAAATAAATCGGCGACAATAGCCTGTTTGCTATATAATCATACGCTGTTGTAGTAGATGAAATGATAAGAAGGAGCGTATAAAGTAAAATGAATATTAAAGTGGGTGATAATTTATTTATGTCTGCCAAAGATTTTTGTTTATGCCTTTTTATTAAAAGCACTAACAAAGCTGCTATTATAATGGAAATAATTATTACTTGCAGGCCTGTTATTTGTATTTGTAAGTACCATTTAAGAATGGTATTTACAAGGAATTTAATATTCTCGGATAAAGTGTAGGATGAATCAGCACGCTGCCCGGAAAATGTGCCGGAAAGCGAGATATTCCTTATTATCCACAAGCCAATGGGCAAACATGAAATAAATAAAAATATTGCAATGCGCCTGATCTTTTCTTTAAATAAACGATTATTTTGAATAAGAATACTTATTACTCCGGTTAAAATTAAAACAATACCTATATACCGGGTTAAACACGCTAATGAAGCGGCAGTGGAAAAAATAATTAGTGAAGTTATATCCGGTTTTACATAGTATTTTTCAAGAAAATAAATAAATAATAATACAAGTAAAATAAAGAGAGGTTCAGACAATGCCGTTAATGCAATCTGGATAAATACAAAAGATATAAGAATTGAAACGGTTCCTAATAAAACCAGCGTATAAGATTTTAAGTATTTAAGAAAAAACAAGCCTGCCAAATAGATTGTCAGGCCGAAAAGGACTGCATTAACGTATCCAGAAGATATTAACGGATCGGTATTCAGCAATATTTTTATTGCACCTAATAAAACGGGGTATAAGGGAGGTTGGAGTACATAATAGTAACCATCATAGCCAACAAAGCCTGAGCCATTTGCTATATTTCTTGCTACAGATATATAATAAACAGAATCCGGAAATATTCCGGCGCCATGAAGTCTTAT
>JARLHB010000002.1 GCA_031292465.1 Ignavibacteriaceae bacterium | reverse complement strand
TAATAGATCAGTGCCGCACAAATCCAACCATTGCATCTTTCGGTTTGTATATGGCGCCGCCCGAAGTATCATTTGAATCCGGCGCGGAGTCATTTTCAGGAAGTACTTCCTTTAAGTTGTCATGTGATGTTAAGGAAGCAAAGATTTATTATACACTCGATGGAAGCATTCCTGCCAAGCGATCTAATCTTTATACCGGTGAAATAACATTGAAGAATACAACAAAAGTAACTGCCATAGCCATCTCACCTGATGGAGTAAAAAGCCTTCCTGTATCTACGGAATATAACAAAGCGAAATATGAGATAAAATATTTAATCCCCTATGATAACCAATACCCCGGGGTAGGAAATTATACTTTAGTAGATGGAGTTTCCGCAAGCACAAATTTGAATGACAATAAATGGCAGGGCTTTTATGGTCAAGACCTCGATGTAGTTATTGATCTGAATGAAATTAAAAAGATAAGCAAAATATCCTGCGGATTTTTAAGGGATATAAATTCATTTATATTTCCGCCAAAATCTGTTGAATATTCAATTTCAGAAAACGGTAAAGACTTTACGCTTTTGAAAGAAATAAAGAACGACGACTTAGATAATCAGGATAAAAAAACACTGACTAAGAAATTTGAAACTGATGTACAGGCAACAGGAAGATATATTCATGTAAAAGCAGTTAGTATTGGAACCTGCCCTACGTGGCATAAAGGCGTTGGTGACAAAGCCTGGCTCTTTGCAGATGAAATTACAATCGAATAGTTTCTCAAATACATTTAAAAAAAGCAGTTCAAATGAACTGCTTTTTTTATAATAATTTGCACTTCCCTTCTTACCATTTTCCGTAAACAGGGCCGAAGTTTTGGCAAGCCCTGTAATCAGCTCCTTCCAAATCTTTAGTTCCAAAGGCGTTCCACGCACTCGGCCTGTATATTCTTTCCTCCGATACATTATGCATATTTACAGGTATCCTTAGCATAGACGCAAGCGTAATTAGTTTATCGCCAATATGGCCATAGCTTATTGCTCCATGATTAGCACCCCAATTTGACATAACAGAGTAAACATCTTTGAAAGCATTTTGACCTGTAAGGATAGGGGCAAACCATGTTGTAGGCCATGTGGGGTCTGTTCTTTTCTGCAACATCCTGTCTACATCTGCAGGTAAATCTACTGTGTAACCTTCTGCTATCTGAAGAACCGGGCCTAAGCCTTTAACTATATTTACACGACTCATTGTAACAGGCATTCCGCCTTCCGTAAGGAATTGCGATGAGAACCCTCCGCCTCTGAAGTATTCAACAGAAGCAGCACACCATTGAGTCGCTTTTAAGCAGGCTTCAGCTTCTTTTGGGGTTATTTCCCAGAATGGCTTCATTGCGGGTTTACCGTTCAGTCTTTGCTTGCCCGTGCCGTCCAGAGTTGTAGAGCCTGAATTTATCAGATGTATTATCCCGTTTGCAGCTTTACCTTTTAAAGTTTTCCCGGTAACACGTTTTACAGCTTCAGGGCTCCAGTATGTCCTTACATCGGAAAATATTTGTGCCGTATTTGAAAGCAGGTGTCCAAACAGCATTGCAGTTCCATTTAAGCTGTCATTTTCAGTAGCAGCAACAAACGGCTGGCGTATTCCGTTCCAGTCAAATGATGAATTAAGTATTGCTTCAGGGAAATCGCCATTAGGGAAATGATCCGTCCAATGTCTTTGCCCCTGAAAGCCGGAAAGGATTGCATTATGCCCCAGCGCTTCCTCACCGAACCCAAACTCTTCAAGCCTTGGATTGCCAATCATTAAATCGCGCATAATTATTGCCATCTTTACAACTGTTTCCCACTCATAATTTTTTCTTTCACGCGACGATTTGTTCTTGTTGTTGTCAAATCCTTCTTTACAATATTTTTTTGTCCACTCAAAGGCTGTTTTAAATTCTTCAACGTCATAAATTTTTTCATCCATTCTGCGGGTAAGTTCGGACATATCAACAGATTCATTGCGCATTCCAAGATAATCCTTAAAGAAATTCGGATTAACTACTGATCCGGCAATACCCATTGAAACTGAGCCAATAGATAAATATGACTTGCCTTTCATTTCAGCAACAGCCAGCCCTGCCTTAGCAAACTTTAATAATTTTTCTTTAACATCCGCAGGGATAGACTTATCATCTTTATCCTGAACGTCTTTTCCATAGATGCCAAAAGCAGGCAGCCCTGTTTGTGAATATCCTGCCAGCGCAGCTGCCAGATAGACCGCGCCTGGCCTTTCAGTTCCATTAAATCCCCATACAGCTTTAGGGATCGAAGGATCGGAATCCATTACTTCGGTTCCATAACACCAGCAAGGGCTTACCGTAAGTGAAACTCCCACTCCTTCACGTGCAAATTTTTCTGCACATTCGGCGGCTTCTGCAACCCCGCCTATGCAGGTATCGGAAATAACGCATTCAACATTCAATCCGTTTGGATGGCGTAAATTTTCGCTTAAAAATTTCGCAGCGTTTTTAGCCATCTGCATTGTCTGGTTTTCAAGAGATTCCCGCACGCCTTTTCTTCTCCCGTCAATTACAGGGCGTATCCCTATTTTCGGCATGCTTCCTTTTAGCCGGTTCACAAATGGAACCGTTTTACCCGAATTCTTTTCCATATGTCTCCTTATTATTTTCTTTTATAATAATTTTATTACTTCAATAATTTGGAAGTAAATTTCTTTTTATTGCCCAAAATCAGAATGATAATATGAAAGCTTATTTTCAAATATATAGAATATAATTCCCGTTTTTCCAATACCAATTATAATTATATAAAGTTTTAGCAATTTCCATTTTAATCAGTGAAACTATTAATGGAAAATAATATATTTTTTAATAAAATTAACTACATAACGAAGAAAAGATGCAAAATCTCAGAAACTTTATTTAGACAAGGCAATCATTATTTCATAAAATTTAGAATCTGTCAATTATATAATTTTAATAATGCGTGTACACATGATTAAACACAAGCTTAATAATTATCCGCTAAAACTTACCCGGCCCTATTAAAGAGAAAAGATCACATTAAAAATAAGTATCCTTTTAATAAAAAACGGCACTAATAACTCTAAATTATCTCCATTTTAATAGAATATAGCAGCAGAACTTATTAGAATATTTTGCTATAAAATAATCGTTTATCCATTGCCCCTTGAATCGATATTGT
>JARLHB010000317.1 GCA_031292465.1 Ignavibacteriaceae bacterium | reverse complement strand
GTGTGAATTTCTGTTTGTTAATTCGTGTTTTTCGGTGTTGTATTGTGCTCCGTAATGTTGTAGAAAACCTAGCATTATCAATGGGTTGAGGGCTATTATAGACCTGATATTCAAAAAAGCCTGTAACCTCAATAATTACAATTCAAAAACGAGTTTGTCAGACGTTTTGACAGATGTTCGTTCATTAAAATTAAACATTGGCGGGTCTATCGCTGGATAAAATCGCCTTTAAAACACATTCAAATATCAGATTTCTTCAAGCGCTTTTATGCAATCCTTACAAACGTTTTTGCCCTTGTAGACTACTACGTTACGGGCATTGTCGCAAAAGATGCAAGCGGGCTGATACTTACGTAGAATAATTGAATCGTCTTCTACATATATCTCCAAAGAATCATTTTCTGAAATGTCCAGAGTTCGACGAAGTTCAATGGGCAATACAATTCTACCAAGTTGATCTATTTTTCTTACTATTCCTGTTGCCTTCATGATAAGTACCTTTCTATATCTATGATTTCTATATCTATGATTTCTATATCAACTTTTAATTTTACCATAATCATATTTAATTACAAGGTTTATCTGAAGCTTGAATTGACATAGTTTTACGCTCTGAATTGAATGCATAACTTCTATGCTTTGAATTGAGAGCGAAATGTATTATCCTCAATAAAAATATCATCAACAGATTTATTCAATGCACTAGCTATTCTAAGCGCTTCTAATACATTTGGAACACGTTTATCATCTTCAAAACTTTGATATAGTTTTAAAGAAAATCCGGCCATTTTAGCAACTTCTTCTTGAGTTAATTGCATTCTTTCTCTTGTTTCTTTTAGTGTATTCATAACCGCTACTATTCCTTTTGCTTATTCACTTTCTAACTCTTTATTAACCTTATCTTTTATCGTGTCTATAAAATGAGGTGCTAATACTCGATCCTCTTTTTCCATTTTAGTCATCACTTGTGTCATTTGTGTAACGTATTCTCCACAGGGCTTATTTTCTTTCTTATGTTCTTGAATTGTTTTATATAGGAACTCAAACTCTTTTGCGTATATGTGCATCTGAGACATATTATTTTCTCCTTCGTATAAAAAGTTCATTTAATTAGTTGTATTATGCTTGATTCCATAAATCTTCCGCTTCAAGTTTTTCTATATCTTCTGAATAATTTCTTATTTTACATAAAGAATTATGTATTTCACAAATTCCATTTATATATTTATCAAATATTTGCTCTAAGCTCTTACTTAATTGAACATATATGGTAAAGTCATTAATTCCATTGCCATAATTTCTATTTCTAAGAGCTGAATGCCATTCATCATAATCTTCAGAAGTATATGAATAATCCTTAATATATCCATATTTGTATAATATTTTTCCTATGTTAACCGTTAACTTCTGTAGTTCATTTTCTAATTTTTTGTTCATTTTATTTTTTAAATCATAATGCATATTTAGATAATCAGTTTTTAAAATAACATAAGTTTCATGACATAGTACATTTTTATCTATGACATCATTAACAATAGAATCAGATGTTTCTAGTAATTGGTTCATTTCACACTTTAATTCTTTCAGTTTTTCTATGCCTATTGACTTTGTAATTTCAGGCTTAGATTTTATTCTATCTTCAATTTTTTTGATTATTAAGTCTTTAAATAAAGTACAACATTCTGATTTGATTTCGATTGAAATTGGTATCAAAGCAATTTTAGTTTTATCAATATTTTCATTTTCTTTTGCTATTTCCTCTTTTAATTCTCTAATGTCCATTATCTTGCTACCTTTCAATTTATTAAATTTTATTTCATTATATTTGCTTAAGATTAATTTTAATTTGTAGTATTTTTCTGATTCTGTGCAATGATTGCAAGAAGGGTAGAGTATACATCAAGTAAGAATTGCCTGTTACGGCATTCACCTATTTCTATGCGGGGACATCCAATATCAGCAAGATAAACCCTTACGCCTGTATATACAACAGAAGTATTTGTACTTATCGCATTAGTTTCATTTGCGGTAGCAGCTCCAACGATAGCACCTGCACCTCCAGCTATGATACCTCCAGCTACCGCTCGCCCAATACCATTAGTTTTACCAGTGGATGTTGTACTCGTCTGATTTTCGTGAGATAACAATTCAACATTTGTTATGACCTTGTATGGAACAGGTTTTTCGTCAAAGATAACGAGCTTTTTGTTGTCATCAACTACAATCGTCCATAACTTATTAGCAAAAAATAATTCCATTTTCTTCGTTATAGTGTAACCTTTATCTTTGAACCATTTTTCACGCTTTAGTGAAACGGCGATCTTCTCTTCTTGATTCAGTTTTTCGGCCTGTTGTCTCTTGACTTTTCTCTTAGCATCTTGCTTATACTGAATTACAGAAATAATAATGATCACAACAGCTATAAGTATCAGCCATCCACCAAAAGACATGTCATTATCCTCCAAATTTTATTTAAAACTTATGTCCACATTTCTTACATTGATATCTACTCAGAACCGTATTTGCCGCAAAAGCACCAAAAGCAAGAGCTGAAGTACCTTTTTTCATACCGCTTATAGGTACAATATTTGTTGAGCCGCACATAGGACATGTAAGGCTTGTCTTATTAATAACATTTGAATGTATTTGTGATTGTATAGCTGCAACTCGTTTTTCTTTATCCGTAACACATGTTTCCTTGTATTTTTCAAAATCCTTTTGAGCTAAACTATATCCGTCATTATCTTTTTCAAATAATTTAATACTTTCACTAAAAAACAAAAAACCAATACAAATAAATATAAAAGAAAAAAACATAATTGTTTTTATGTGTATAGATGTTTGTTCAGCTAATATCCAAAAAACACAAAGACCAATCCATATTAACGAAAAATAGAATTCACCACCTAAATGGGGTTTTATAGGCATTTCAATCTTATCAAGTTTTGCTTGATATTCTTCTTGCCTTTTAATTTCATCATCTTCTTCTTTTCTCTGCTTAAATTGTTCATATTTAATGTTATTAAAGTGCTTTTTAATTCCATAACCACATTCAGGGCAAGTTTCCGCAGTATCGCTTACATTTTCTCGACCACATTCAGGACATTGTATCAGCGCCATTCTTAACATCCTCCCAAATTTTGATTTATTACGATATACTTAATAATCTCAGATAGCCTGTCCTATAAACCGCCCTACAATGGAAAAGGTACAAAAAATTGCTTATATTACCTTAATATTACAACTTGCAATAATGTTTTACAATTAATTACTTAGCTAAAGATTTTATGAGTTTATGGTTATTATTACAAGCTGTGCCTTGCACTGAATGAAGAAAGGTGAGTAATAAGGCGTTTGATAGCCATTTGTCCGGGCTGAGTGAGCCAGTATAGAGCGCGAGAGAGCGCTCATATGAGCCGCTTTGCTCTTCATATATCATAAGTTAAAGCCCCCTTACCGAATGATAAGAGAGCTTATTTTTTAAATATAATTCAGAAAGTTCATAGTTTTAAAGATTCAGTAATAGTATTTGTATATTCATACATCAAGTTATAGATTCGTTTTGAAAACTCATTTAAATCATTGGCAGTAATTGGAGTTGTTGAATTATCAGGATATGCATTCGTCATTTCTTCTAAAAAGTCTCTAAGTAGTGAGCAAAGTGAATCGTTCAAAAATACATTATTATATCCATTCATTATTTTCGCCTCCCTTCATTAGAATATTATAACTTATAGAAAAATAAGGCAATAATTAAATTAATATACTGCTTGTCTTTTTCATACAATAGTGTAATATTGTGGTTGAAAGGATGTGATAATATGATTAAATGTCAAATTTGTGGAGCAGATTGTAATGATGAAGCAACTTTTTGTAATCAATGTGGGGAAAGATTAGAACCAAAGAAAAAAAATAGATGTAGTAATCTCAATTGTCGCAATGCTAGTGTTGACCTAGACGATAACGATAAATATTGTGAACGTTGTGGAAAACCAACTACTTATTGGATAGAAACTGAAAAGAATTGCTAATTTTCAATCATAACAATAATTCAGTTATAATATTAGTTAATAATTCCACCCCCCCTGCCCTATTAGCAGGGGGGGTGGAATTATTAATATAAGTTTACATAACCCGCGAGCGAACAAAAATAAAAGTGTCTCAACGTAGACCGATACATTATCTCTCAAAGAGAGAAATATTCACAAGGCTATTTGTATGCTCAAAATCCTTATCAGATATTAGTAATTCAAGATTATATTTTTATGGCTATACCTACATACCCTGCAATTCAAATGTCGAAAACATAATAACTTATAAGGGAAATCGGGGCAAATTTCGCATTTTGGCACTTACCCATATACTTATATACCCCTGACCCTTAAAATCAAAAATACGCTCATTTACATAAGCACTACAATTATAATAAATACGAGAAAGCAGCTCACCTAACCGGATAGCCGGAAGGGGGAGCTGCATTTAATGTATCTTTGTTTATTATACTATTCTTATAATATCAAAATTAAGTCGGATTTACCCTAAACTATCGTGTTTACAGGGGTAATCTGGCTTTCTGTATGCGCTGAATACTTGATAAATCCGCTAGTTGACACTAAATATGGCATTTCTGGATAATATATAAGCTCTCCATGAGGATTTGACAGGTAAAATAGGCTTTTAATATATAGAAATTTTTATTTTATTAGCATTATTCTTTTGATTCTTGAGCTAATTCTTCTTTAGGTAATGTTTCGTTAAGATTACTAAACAATTTAAGAACATTATTAAGCAGCTCTTGTTTTTGGTCGATAGTAGCTTTATTTAATAAATCTAAAGGCAAATTCAAAAATAACGACATCATAAATCCCGGGTCATCGTCAAAATAATGAGCCATATGATTTGATGCAATAAATGCATTCTTCGGATTCTGTTTAAAATAAACTTTGAAATATTTGCTAACGATTTGGAGATCACTATTAAACTTGTCTTTATCAACATATTTGTCAATTTCATCATAAGAAATGAACTTATGTTTAATTATTTCATCCTGTGAAAGGTCGATGTCATCAGACTTTTTTAAAACTTCTTCAATCTTTGTCTCAGCTTCTATATCATTTAAATTAAACAATATTTTAAATATATGAATTAAATCGTCCCTGCTGATATTTGCAATTTTGCCACTTTCAATTAATGATATATAACTTGGTGCTCTCTTTGAATTTATATCTTTAACAAGATCATTTGCGGTTAATTTATTATCAGCTCTAGTTGTTTTAATTAATTCTCTCAATGCATATGAATTAGGTATTTTATTATCCTTCATATTATAACCTCTTGAATTTAATATTTGATTAGAATATATCATATGAATTTAAAAGTGTCAACATTAATCGCTTGAAAATAATTCAAACGCTAATAATTACAAATTGGAAACATTTAAAATAAGGCTATTGACTTTTAAAAGAATACGTAGTAACATTTAAAACATAAAGGAACTGCGCCGTACTATTAAACATATAAACTGATTTATATTTATTAACGAAAGATGAGGTAAAACAACATGCAGTACAATGCTTTGCAGATTCAGACACTAAAAATGTCAGGTAGCACACCATTTCGAAACAGTATTATCGACGATTCATCACTGTACTTTGTAAAAAACGAGCATTCTTCTACTTATATAATAAGTATAGATGTAGAAAAAGCTAAGAACAAGGATTCTGGTTTTTGGAGTTTACTGAACCAATTCGTTGAGAATATCGGCAAAACTGGAAACATCACAAGATATGGCATTGCTTTAAATATTGAGATCGCGGCTGACTGTGAGCCGGAATATTCAATAGTTCTTGGCATAAGTGATGGCATTAATAACTACTCTGAAATAATTACGAATTGTCAGACATCAGAAGCTGAAGCGGCGTTAATTCAGGAATACGTAGACCTTATTGATCAGTCCCTCCACAGAGGACAAGCTAAACTTGTTGGAAAAATGACAGCTTAACTAACTCGAAGAACAAATCAAATAATTTTATTAAGGAGAATTACAAATGAAAATATTATCAAACCACAATGAAGGAACCGCACTGTCAACAATGGAACTGGATTTCGCCAACTGCATTGATTTAGAAAATGTCAACATATGCGACACGACATTAACCATTCCGCTTTTTACTAACGACAAGATGCTTGACGTTCTCGCCGGAGTTGCAGATGAAGCGGCAGCGGAAGCAGACTTTCCTTATGTCGGTTATAGCAATATTGATATAAGTAAAACTGAGGTAAATATACTTGTTGATACGTGCTTCAATAGTTTTATGTTTGATCTTGTGATTACAGTTTACCCAAAATTTAAATTGCCTGAAGGGACAAGTCATTCCGAATTTTTTGACTTTCAACTTTCCGATAGTGAAAAAACTCAACTGCTATGGATAATTGTCCGAAATTTATTTGATAAGGCGTACTACAGCGAAACAGTTAAAGCAATTCCAGTATCGGCGTAACATCTCTAGGCTTATTAGCCATGCACATAAATGTAGAAGGTAGGAAACATAGGACATATGAAAGTAGGTGACGATAAATATTATTGTGATATAAAAAATGCCTATCCAGAGCGGACAGACGCGCTTTACCCCATATTAGCATTATTGCCGGAATAATAATCAAATAAACATATGAAAGGATGAAATCATTGAAAATACTACTTATGATTAAAATTACTAATAAAGAAGATGATTCAAAAATTGGCTTTCCATATCACCTACAAAAAAGTTTTGAATCAAATGTGATTCCGCACAAAAACGACATAATCGAAGATTGCACATGGGAAGAACCACAGCACAAAATCAAGGAAATTATAATCAACTATGAAGATGATATTTGCTGCATTGAATTAGAAGAGATGGTTGCTGATGATTCACAAGAAGCCCAGAGCTATTATAAAGAAGGTTTAAGTAACAGATGGATATGATAGGGGAAAGTAACTAAACACATATAAGGGAAGGGTGCCGCCTGTTTACAGCAGCGGCACCTACCCTGCAAACTATTATATTTTAAGAAAGGTTGATTGAATGAATAAAACAAGAACTCTAAAAGTTAAAAGGATACCAAAATCGAAAGTGTATAGATTATTGCTTTGCTATTGTCAAAATAACTCAGGTGAAAAAATTATAACACAGAGTATATTTAGGAGCATTCCAGCTGCTAAAGAGGGAGCCTATTCTGTCTTTGATACATTCATTAAAGAAAATTTTCCTGACGCAACAAATGGGGGCTTGATCATGGCAAGCGACATGGTATGTACAGAGTGCGGTAAATCACATGATTTGGTAAAAAACAAAGACGGCTTGTTAGTTGCTGGCTATATGACAGGGGATTTGGAGAACGGATGGTTTAGGATCGAGATTATAAAAGAGGAATATAAATAAGCAAAAAAGAAAGGAGAATTATTTTGACTGATACAGTAGATTTATTTATTGAAATGATTAAGTTTTCACAGCAGTCTCATACATATGAGGAATGGGATGAAAAATGCTTTTCAATGACTTTTTTTAATCATAGACAAATATATTATGTATT
>JARLHB010000316.1 GCA_031292465.1 Ignavibacteriaceae bacterium | reverse complement strand
ATATTGACGCTGATGATAATGTTAATACGGGATATATATACCAGGACAGCGCTTCGGTAGGAGCTGAGTTTATGGTTGAAAATGATAATCTTTGGAAATATACAGGCACCGGCGGAGCAAACTGGGGATGGGCGCAGGCATCAGGATTTGACAAAGCTAATAATGGTAACAGGTCGGAAATGAGTATTCCGTTAAGCGTACTTAAATCAGCCAACAATTCCATAAGGATTATTTTTCAGGATAACAGTAGTGTTTCGCCATATAACCTTATGGAAATCGACCCAACTGATTACAAAACCCAATACTATTCATATAAAATTAGTACTGTAACTGATGTTAAGGATAAAAACGCAATTACTAAAATAACTTATAAACTAAGCCAGAATTATCCAAACCCATTTAATCCAAGTACAATAATAAACTATCAACTGTCAGACAGAAATAACGTAAGCATAAAAATTTATAATCTGTTGGGGCAGGAAATCGAAACGTTGATTAATAAAGTACAGCCTGCCGGAAAGTATTCTGTTGCATTTAATTCATCTGCAAACGGAATTCATTTGTCCAGTGGTGTATACTTCTACAGACTGCAAGCTGGAAATTATATAGAGACAAAAAAAATGATACTTCTTAAATAAGAAGCTGATGACATGAAAAGTAAAGTTATTAACTATTAATAAAAGATACTAAAGTACTCTCCGTAGAGAGTAAATAATAATCATAGGAATATTTTTCATAGTAACCAAACCTTAAGGAGAATGAGATGCGTAGAATTGCTACCATTCTAAGTATTTTGGCATTCATTATATCGTTCATCAACCCAATTATACTTGCAGCGGGATCAAATACAAGTATTGAAGGGTATGTAAAAGATTCAAAAACGGGAGAACCACTCTTTGGAGCTAATATTATACTTGTTGGGACAAGCATGGGTGGTGCAACAGATATGGACGGCAAGTATATAATTCCGTCTGTTATACCCGGAACATATACTATACGTGTATCCTACATCGGTTATACAGAACAAAAAGCAGAGATTACCATACAAGCCGGTTCATTGGTAAAGAAAAATTTTAATCTTGAAGCTGTGGGTATTGAAGGCCAGACAGTTGTTGTAACAGCACAGGCAAGCGGGCAAAAGCAGGCAATTAACGCACAACTTACTTCCGACCAGATAGTGAATGTAGTTTCTGCGGCTAAAATACAGGAACTGCCGGATGCTAATGCCGCCGAATCTGTAGGAAGGCTTCCGGGAATTTCAATTCAAAGAAGCGGCGGAGAAGGTACTGCAGTTGTTATACGCGGGCTATCACCAAAATATAACGAAGTGATGATAGATGGTGTAAAAATGTCATCTACAAATGCTGAAGACAGAGGTACGGATTTGAGCATGGTATCCTCAAATATGCTTGATGGAATACAGGTATCTAAAACTGTTACTCCGGATATGGATGCAGATGTAATTGGAGGTACTGTAAATTTTGAACTCAGGGAAGCCAAGGTGAAAGTATCGGGCGTGCCGGAGTTTAGTTTACAGGTTCAGGGTGGATATAATAATTTATCGGATGCATACAACAGGTTAAATAATTATAAATATATAGGAAGTATAGAAAATAGATTTCTTGACGATAAATTAGGAGTATTTGCCCAGATTGATATTGAAAGAAGAAACCTTTCATCAAATGAAATGGGAGCCTCTTATACTAATAATGGGACGAGTCTTGTTAATGCTTTAACAAATAGTATAAGTCTTGACGATATTGCCAGAGACAGGCAGCGTTATAACGGGGCACTGGTTATAGATTATAAATTACCGGACGGCAAAATTAAGTTTACTAATTTTTTTAGCTCCGGTACTACCAATTCTATAGACAGAGAAGAAAACTTTGATATTACAGACAATGAACATTTCTATATATTAAGAGATTTGACTAATACTTTGAATATCATCACTAATTCTATAGACGTTGAACAACAACTGCCTATTTTTAAAATGAATGCAAGAATATCACATTCGTATTCTGAGTCGAAAGACCCAAACGATTGGTCAGTAAATTTCGTACAACTTTCTGCAGGCATTAACCAATTTATAGGCGGCAGCAATATAAATCCAAGGTCGATTGTTAGCGCATCTAATAATAATTTGTCAAGTACTTATCTTAATGCACTTTCTACCTACAACAGCTTTTCAAAAGAACGGGCCTTGACAGGTTCATTGGACTTAAAAACAAATTTAAGTTTTTCTGATTTGGTTAGTGCCGAATTAAAATTTGGCGGAAAATTCAGATATCAGACAAGATCATATAACTTTGATGAGTATGACGGAGGAGGATTTTTATTTGGCGGCAGTAACTTTGCAGACAATTTGGTTATTTCAAATTTTGGGCTGCCGTCAGATTTAGGGTCAAAAATACCGATTACATATTTTACAGATCCAAATTACAGTTATGGCAGCTTTCTTAATGGGGATTACAAACTGAACACGGCTCTTAATTATGGAATGATGTCTAACCTTGTTTCATTAATGAAGAGAAATGTTAATGCAATAGCCGCTGTAAACGGAACAAATTCATATGGCCACGATAATTTCAATTCGACAACAAGTGATTATTCGGGCCATGAAAATTTATCCGCGTTCTATATTATGTCTAATATAAACATAGGACAGGATATTACCGTTATTCCCGGAGTACGTTATCAGAATCTACAAACTAATTATACCGGTATCAGGGGCGTAGAGAGCAGGTTATCTTATGATTCATATAATCATTATGATACTACAGTGGTACAGAACCATGGTTATTGGCTGCCTGATGTGTCTGTAAGATATAAACCGCTCTCATGGTTTGATGTGCGGTTATCTTATACAAATACTTTAGCTTATCCTGATTTTACTGCCATTATACCAAGAATTGATGTCGGCATCGGTGCAATAGCTTTTAATAACTATAGCTTACTTCCATCCCGTTCAACAAACTATGATGCCTATCTTTCTTTTTATGATAATACAATCGGATTATTTACAGTAGGCGGGTTCTTAAAAGAGATAGAAAATTTAATTTATCCTTGGAGTTTTTATGTCTCTAAAACAGCAGACATATTAAAATATTATCCTTACAGCCTTATCGGAGCATCATCTAATCCCAGCGGGTTATATCAGGTAACAACGTATGTAAATGATTCATACAAGATTAAAGACTACGGAATGGAGTTTGACTGGCAAACACATTTCTGGTATTTGCCCGGGCCATTATCAGGTCTTGTATTTAATGTTAACTATACTCATATCTTTTCAAAAGCACAGTATCCTTATGAAAACATAGTATCAAACGGGCGCAAAACACT
>JARLHB010000315.1 GCA_031292465.1 Ignavibacteriaceae bacterium | reverse complement strand
TACAATAACTCTGTCTGCCAACGGCTTTAAATTAATTTTTGCCATGTTTTAACCTCCTAAGTTTTATATGGTTACACTGTTTATTAGCACTCATTAAAAGAGAGTGCTAATATACTAATGTATGTAAATTTTGTCAAGGTATTATATGAGTGTGTGATTGTTAAACAACCCAATAGTATGCAATTTTAAGCATTTTAGCATCCCCCGTTTTTTATGCTATTACAATATATTTATTGCCGGGATAGGTGAAAGTTCTTTATTTTTACCGGCAGAAATCAATCCGTTTAATTCTATATAAAAACTATATTTAATTTTGCCCGGGCTACATAGATGAAATACATTAAATTAACCATTGTAATTATAGCCGCTTCAGTAATCAGCCTGCATTCCCAAAATGCGGATAATAATGGGTTTGAGAAATCCCTGAAAGAACATAATGCGGCACTTGTTATATATGACCGGAATAATAACAAAAGTACTTTATTTGATTCATTGCGATGTAAAAAAAGATTTTTACCTGCATCAACATTTAAAATACCGAATGCTTTAATCGGCCTTGAAACCGGGGTTATTCCGGATTCAAATTATGTAATTAAATGGGATGGGAAGCCAAAGCCTATAAAAGAGTGGGAGAGGGACCATACTTTAAAATCAGCAATTTATTATTCTGTTGTCCCTTATTTTCGTGAACTTGCGCGGAGGGTGGGCAGGGAAAAGATGCAGTACTGGCTTAATAAAATAAATTACGGGAATAATACCATAGGCACGCAGGAAGATTATTTCTGGTTAGATAACAGCCTTAAAATTTCTGCAGTGGAGCAGGTTCAGTTTCTTAAAAAGTTTTATTACGGAAAACTGCCGTTTTCTCAAAGATCAAATGATATTGTAAAGAATATAATGCCGGAAGAAGATTACAAGAATGCTATTTTAAAATGGAAAACTGGTACTGGCAACAATGAAGGGCGGTATATTGCATGGCTTGTCGGTTATATAGAAATGAAAACAAACGGCAAAGACAATATATATTTCTTTGCTTTCAATGCCGATGCTGAAACTTTTAATGATGCCGTTGAAAATAGAAAATTAATTAAAATTAAAATGCTGGACTATCTGGGAGTTACAGAATAAGGTTGTAATTCAAATTTTTGGTGTCTTTGTGTCTTCGTGGCGAATTTTTCTTTGCCACAAAGTCACGAAGACACGAAGAGGAAATAATAATGAATGAATATTATTTATAAGCATGTAAACCCGAAATCAATGGAAGCTCTGGAACTTACAAACAAGCTTTTCTTTGAACTTGATGCCATTTATCCGAAAAGTATTCTTGAAAATTTTGTTGAAGAGAATTCTTTAATGAAAATTTTTATCATAGCATTTTCGGAAAGCAGCAAAGCTATTGCGGCAGGAGCGCTTAAACATTACAGTCAGGGAACTGTTGAAGTAAAACGTATGTTTGTACTAAAGGAATACAGGGGGCAGGGAATATCAGCGCGAATCCTTTCGGAACTTGAAAAAACCGCAAGAGAAATGAATTATAAACGTATCATACTTGAAACAGGTACAAAGCAGCCGGAAGCTCTGGGCCTGTACCGAAAATTCGGTTATACAGAAATTGAATGTTACGGCAGGCATTCAGACGATCCGACAAGCGTTTGCTTTGAAAAAACTATTACATGAAAGTTTCCGGTAAAAGAAGAAATTACCCGCGTTTTTGGAGTTCCTGCCTGATGTGATATTTGCACATCAGACCGTAAATTTTATTAGGTTATCAAAATTATTATACTTAACTTTGATTCTCCGGTATTAGACCGGTCCCGGGTTTTCGGGAATATTTATTATTTATTTTTTGGAGTTACTAAGTGAGTTACAAGTTATTTGTTGGTTCATTACCATGGTCGGTTGACGATAAAGCATTACAGTCTGCTTTTGAAGCACACGGAACAGTTGTTTCGGCTAAAGTAGTTAAAGACCGCGCTACCGGTAGATCAAAAGGATTCGGTTTTGTTGAAATGGAGAACCAGTCTGATGCTGAAAATGCTATTCAGGCATTGAATGAATCAGAATTCAAAGGCAGGAATATCGTAGTTAATAAAGCGAAAGATCGCGACTAAGGATTTTCCATAGTTTCTTTAAAGGCGCTTAACAAGGCGCCTTTTTTTTGCGGTAATTTAATAATATATAAATTATCTGATATTGTGTTTGCCCTTCTTTATTCTGATTGTAAAGACGGTGCATGTTTACCACCATGTGGCCCCGTCTCTACAATTTAACCACTCATTTACTGTTTGCTAATCTTGTTCTCCTCAGCAACAGCGAATTAGATACCACGCTAACAGAGCTGAACGCCATTGCAGCGGCAGCGTAAATAGGGTTTAATAAACCAAGCGCCGCAACCGGAATACCAATAATGTTATAAATAAACGCCCAGAATAAATTTTGTTTTATTGTACGCAAAGTTTTACTGGAAAGCTTTATTGCCTTTGCCACACCGGCCAAATCACCGTTTATTAAAGTTATATCGGCAGCTTCAATTGCAATATCTGTCCCTGTGCCGATTGCTATCCCAACATCAGCCTGTGCAAGAGCGGGGGAGTCGTTAATGCCGTCTCCAACCATTGCAACTATTCTGCCTT
>JARLHB010000314.1 GCA_031292465.1 Ignavibacteriaceae bacterium | reverse complement strand
CCCGAAAATATTAATTCAGCTTCATGCTTTCCGTCAATAACTTCAACCCTTATACTGGTTAACTCTTTAATTGTACGAATAAAGTCGTCTTTGTTTCTTGCTTCTCTTACTGCGCTGGTGGCAATAGCGCGTATTTTAGCTTTGTAATATTGCGCCAGTTTCTTAAAACGCAGCATTATATTAACTGCACGCTTAATTTCTTCGTCTGAAATAAAACTTAAATCTTTGCCCTCGCTTGATCCCAGCCTTATTACTTCCCGCTCCCTGTCCACCACCTTAAACTTACCATTATCCTTCACCTGTACAATTACAAGGTGAAACGAATTTGTCCCCATATCTATTGCTGCAATATGATTAGATTCCATTTTTTGTAATATAGTCTTTCCTGATTTGATAAATAAGAATAAATTATAAGTTAAAAACCAAAGCCAATGGTTAGCACGCAGGCCTATCCCTTTTAGGAAAATTTAACTCTTTAATAAAAACAGTTTTACTGTTTTTAAATTTATAAATGATTACACTAAAAATAAATTTCGTTAATTATTAAAACAAGATTGGATTTATATTCTTTTCTTTAACGCTTTACTTTAATAATTACTTTTCTCTTAAAATCGATACACATAATTCATAAACATCATCAACTGTTACATCATCAATCATTTCGGATTTTCTGATAAATAACTTATTACTTCCTACTGGCGCCCAGTTGAACGGATTCGTCGGCCCGAAAATAGAAACCTGCGGCGTATTTGTAGTACCTGCGACATGCATTATCCCCGTATCATTAGAAACGAAAAGATCAGATAATGAAATCAGAGCCGCTACTTCGGTTATTTGTTTATTGATAAATAATCCGGTTGTAAATGCCGTTTTGGATTTTATATAATCAATTTCTTCTTTATCTGAAGTAGTTCCGGTTAGATAAAATTTAGCGCCGTAATTTTTATTTAGCTTTTCCATTAAAGCTACGTACTTATCAAGCGACCACCGGTTCGGTATTTTCCCAGCTCCAACATGCAGGCCTATCACCAAACCATCATTGCCGGACTTTATCCCGGAAATAAATTTCTGAGCTGTTTCAATATCTTTATTACTGAAGGTTATTTCCGAGAGATAATTATTTGTACTTATTCCAAAAGGCCTTACAATATCCAGTATTATATCTGCAACATTAGCATCGGGATGTTTGCGCCAATCAATAGCTACGCGCCGGTCAAATAAGAAATAGCTTTTATTCTCTTTACCGTTAAGGCATAAAGGGCCTATTCTTGTTTTTGCATTAGCTAATCGGGCTAACAAATTACTTGTAAAAGAAATTGAAACCGTGACAGGTACAATTGCCACATCATAAGATTCACGCAATAATTTCAACAATTCAGAAAAATAAGACGGGATGAAAATTTTTTTCTTGTCAAATACAAAAAGCTTATCAATATACTTATTTTTTACAAGCCCCAAATAATTTTCCGGGCTTACAATTACAGTTAAACTGCATCCCGGATATGTTTCTTTTACTGCTCTTAAAATTGAAACGCCTGCAAGCATGTCTCCAAGCTGGTTATGCTGCCGGACTAAAAGTACCTTCTCAGGTTTTCCCAAATCAAGGCTTTTATTTTCAGGAACTGCCAATATCCTTTTAAACAAAGAATATATTAAGTTAGAGAAGATATTATTAGCAGCCATTCGGATTATTCTTGATCTTTTCCGTCTTTTTTATCAGACTTTATCTCAATAAAATCAACTTCTTCCGCATCCTTGAACTTTGATTCGGGTGGTTTGGTTTGCCTGCGCTCTTCTTTGCCCTTCATTTCAGGTATAAAGAATCTTAAAAATACTTTCATTACTTTAAATATGACATAAATAATTATACACCAAATAAACAACTCAAACATTACTCATCTATCCTTTTGGATTCAGGTTTAAAATATTCAGTAAACGCTCTGTCTTCCCTAAAAATTTGCTTAAATAATTCATCAAAGTCATTGTCGCTGTTCACAAAATCTATTTCGCTGGAATTAACTATAATAAGCGGAGTATCTTTGTATCTGAAAAAGAAGTGATTATATGCCTCTACAAGTTCTTCAATGTAACTTCTTGTAAGATTCCGCTCTATTTTCCGGTTCCTTCTTTTAATATTGTACATAAGCCTGTCCATGCTTGACTGCAGGTATACCACCAGATCGGGTTTTCGCAGGTTTCTTGAAAGAAGCGGGAATAACGTTTCATAAAGTTTTAATTCTTCTCCGCTTAAATTCATATAAGCAAAAATTTTATCTTTATCGAAGACATAGTCGCAGACAATATACTCTGTAAATAAATTTTCCTGGTTAAGTTCCTGCTGCTGTTTAAACCTGTTTACTAGGAAAAACATCTGTGTTTGAAATGCAAATCTTCTCCTGTCGGAATAAAATTTTTCCAGGAAAGGATTAACTTCAAATTGCTCCAATATAAGCTCGGCGTTTAATTTCTCTTTTAGTTTTTTTGCAAGAGATGTCTTTCCTGCGCCGATTACGCCTTCTATTGCAATGTACTGTACTCCGGATATTTCGTCCACTGTTAATTCCGCTTGATTAAAGAATTGTATCTGATAATTTCTTTACTATATATTTTTCCGTATCGCTTATGCAAATATCACAAATTTTTAGATTTAATGCAGGGTGAATAAAACCGGGAATTATTTCACACAACGGAACAAGTACAAAATCCCTGCTTGCAACTTCTTTGTGGGGAACCGTAACTTTCTCATTTGAAAAGACTACATCATTATAAAATAAAAGGTCCAAATCAATTTCCCGCGGGCCCCATCTTTCACTTGGCACTCTTCCAAGCTCTTTTTCAATCCTTTTTAGGCAGTCAATAACTTCAAGCAGGGGGCTTTCTGTTGATACTTCTATTGCCGCGTTAAGAAAATTCTCCTGATCTTTATATCCAAAAGGTTTTGTTTCATAAACAGAAGAACTTCTGATAACATGGGAACCGGGAGTTTCGTTTAATTTTATCACTGCCCGGCGTAAATATTCAAGCTTATTTCCCTTATTTGAACCTAATCCTATGTAAACAATATTCTGAATTTAATCACCCGGTAATACTTTATCAAACGAACTATATCTTTTAGATTGTTATCTAATCTTTTAATTTTTCAATCTTTGAATCTTATAACTCATCCCTGCTTTTAATAACCTCAACCTCAACGCAATCAACCAAACCACCAAGAGGGGGATTATTCTTCCTTATCCTTACGGCAACTTTTTCAATTTTGGAGAACTTAACCAACAAACCGTCAGCTATTTTAATCGCCAGTGTTTCAATTAAATGATATTTTTGTTCAAGAGCAAGCTGGTAAACATACTTATAAGCCTTATCATAATTAACAGTTTGCTTTAACTCATCTTTTTCTGCAGCATCATGAAAACTTGTATAAATATCAACATCAGCTTCAAACTTACCACCTACGCTTTGTTCTTCAGAAAGCACTCCGTGATATGCATAAAAAACAGCTCTTTTTATTCTAATAATATTCAACATTAAATATCCACAGAAAACTTTAAAATTTCGACCTGTAATTTAACAATTTCCATACTAACCCGCTCTAAGAATCAACCTTTCATGGCAATAATACCCAATGCCCGCCCTGAATGAAGCCCGTCCCTTCTGTATGAATGTAAAAGTTCTTCCAGTTCATAGCTGCAATAGTTCGAAATTTGCAGGTTTTCCTCATTTAGGCCAAAATCTAACAGCATATCATAATTATTTCCGGCAACATTAAGCAGGAATTTATCCCCTTGCGGAATAGTGTATTTTCCGTCAAACTGCTCTGCCACTTCAGGCCCCACTTCATAGTTTTTTTGGCTAACTGAAGGGCCAATATATGCTATAAGATTCTCAGGCAAAGAATTAAATTCATTTATTAGCTTTTCAAGCGTTTTTAGTACTATTTTTTGCTGTGTGCCGCGCCAGCCTGAATGAACCGCAGCAATAACTTTTTGTTTCTTATCGTAGATAAATACCGAAGTACAGTCCGCTGTACTAATTGCCAGCCCCAGGCCCGGTTTATCTGTTATCATTGCATCGCTGTTACCGCAGTTTCCGCTTTGGTTAACGTAAGTAATTTTATCACCATGAACCTGATGCTGCCAGGCAACTTTATCCACTCCAAGGTCAAGCATTTCAAACAGCAGTTTGCGGTTTTCATCAACAACCGCATCATCGTCGCCAACGGAATGCGACATATTAAAATAATACGGCGCTTCCCTTTCCCCGCCGATTTTTGTGCTGAAGCCGAAAATAATTTCAGGATATTTTTTTAACAGCCTTGATCTGATTAGCGCTATACTCATTGTGAATCTATTATTATTAGAAATTTGAGGTTGTAATTTAAGAAAAATTTGAAGAGGAAAAATTGTGAGGCATATAATTTTTTATATCAAAATACTTAAAATATTTGCTCGAATAAATAAAGGCCTGATTATATTTGAGCACGGAGCTGAAACATTAAATCAGGCTTTTGAAGACTGTCAGATTGACGTTTTATAGTTACTGGTTATTACCAATTTATTATTTTACAGTAAAGCCGATAATTCTGCTATCCTGTTTGAGATACCAAATTCATTGTCATACCAGGAAACTACTTTAACCAATTTACCTATCGACTTGGTTAAAGTGCCGTCAACAATTGAAGAATGCGGATTACCAATAATGTCTGAAGAAACCAGTTGCTCTTCAGTATATTCCAGAATGCCCTTCAGCGAATTTTCTGCATAATCTTTTAATACCCGGTTGATTTCCAGGGGGGTAACTTCTTTAAGCAGGTTAACCGACATTTCAGCAATGGAGCCATCAATTACGGGTACCCTGTAAGAATAGCCGTCCAGCTTACCTTTTAATTCCGGTAAAACATCGCCAATTGCCCTGGCAGCCCCGGTAGTTGTAGGTATGATTGAATAAGAAGCCGCTCTGGCGCGCCGTAAGTCTTTATGTGGTAAGTCCTGCAATCTCTGGTCGGAAGTAAATGCATGTATCGTGGCAATAAAGCCATTCTCAATGCCGAACTCTTTATTAAGTATATAGAGAACCGGCGCAATACATCCGGTGGTGCATGAGGCAGTAGAATAAATCTGATCTCCCCCGATCAAATAATTGTTAACACCGTGAACAATTGTTTTTACACCTCCTGTTGCCGGAGCAGTAATAAGTACTTTTTTAGCGCCTGCAGCAATATGCGCCTGTGCTTTCTGTTTATCCGTAAAACGGCCTGTAGATTCAATTACAAGGTCAATGCCTAAACTTGCCCAGGGTAATAGTGCCGGATCTTTTTCACTAAAAAGAAGAATCCTTTTCCCATTAATTATAAGCGCCCCGTCAACGCTTTCAACTGTACCGGGATAGCGCCCATG
>JARLHB010000313.1 GCA_031292465.1 Ignavibacteriaceae bacterium | reverse complement strand
AATCGCTGATTCGCCAGACAGCTATAACCGTAATATACATTGGATTGTCTGGTATTCCCACATTTATAAAGCCAGCCAGTATCCAAGAAACTTCCCAGCGTGGCAGACGAATAAATAAGAATATAAATACAAAGGCCGGGCATAAGCCGCGGCCTTCAAATGTAGATAACATATGTATTTAGACTAAATTACTTCAGTATTACCACAATCTCGTTTTGCCTTGCTCCACCGGTAGCAATTACCTCTCCGTTCGGCTTTACAAACACATCTATTTCACTTCGTACACCGAATTCCGGCAGATATATTCCGGGTTCTATAGAAAAAGAAGTGGACGGGAGCAGCAGCCTTTCGTCCCTGGTTTCATAGTTATCCATATGTGCTCCGCTTCCGTGAATATCAGTAGTAATTGAATGTCCCGTCCTGTGAAAATAATACTCGCCGTATCCTGCTTTGGTTATTACGTTTCTTGCAGCGTCATCCACCTCATATCCTCTTATTTCTTTACCTTCCTTAAAACGGGATTCGACAAGGTTAAATGCAGTATCACGCGCTTCGGCTACTATGTTAAATATCCTCACATACTTTTCAGGAACCGTTTCGCCTACAAAACCTGTCCAGGTTATGTCTGCATAAACTGCATTTGGCAATTTAGATTTTGCCCAGAGATCAATAAGTACAAAATCTCCTTTTTTAATCTCCTTAAATTCTTCTTCAGACGGGCCGTAATGCGGATTACCGCTGTTCTCATTTACGCCCACAATAATCGGAGGCTCCGTAATGTAGCCTCTTTTATCAAACTCATCATTTATAAATTTCTGTATTTCATATTCGTTCGTAACGCCTGCTGTTAAAATCTTCTTTTTTATCAGGTTAAAAGCGTCTTTCACAATATCGGTCATTGCATTTGCAACAGGTATATTATCCAGATATTGTGCTTCATCCCAGACAGCCGCAAATAATGATATCAAATCGCCGCTTGTAACAACTTCAACCCCGTAAGATTTAATCTGTTCCAATGTACCTGCATCGATTTTTGAAACATAAGGAATTGCGTTCAATGGCGAATACTCCATTGCAATAAGCCTGGCATTTTTCAATGTTTCCGATAAGTGATTAGACAGGGAAGTATGATTGGAATATTTAAGCTTTAAGCCGGGTAAATGATCCAAATGATATGCTTCGATTGCGTTCACGATTTTTGACGGCGTGCCGGACTTCGGGATATAATAGTAAAATCTTCTCGTTAAATGGCTTTCGCGCGGAATATCAAGTATATCCAATGCAACATCGTTAGAACCCCTGAAATCATAAAGAAGCCAGCCGTCAAGATTCATTTTATTAATAATTTCCTGGATTTTATTTAAATTAAATTTACCCATAATAGTCTCCCATAAATTTAGTAATCAAAAATAATAGTAATTTTAGTGCTTTCATTCAAGATGCTGTCTATCTTGAATTGTCCGCCGTGAATTTCAGTAATTTTTTTTGCAATAACTAATCCCAGCCCCGAACCCTGCTGTTCATGTATTTTCCTGTCAAACTGAATATAAGCGCCAATTGAAGATATTTGTTCGGCTGTCATTCCTCTTCCGCTGTCTGTAACTGAAAACATTACGCTTGTATCGTTTGAAAGCAAGCTGATTATTACGGACGTTCCTTTTTTAGAAAACTTAAAGGCATTATCAATAAGTTCTGCAATCAGTTTTTTCAAATAGCTTTCAGTCATTCTTATTACACAATCGGCAACTTCCAAAACCAAATCATCTTCCCTTTTATAGAACTTTGCAATCTGGTTTGCTTTTTTAATAATTATCTCTTTCGGATTGATGAAATAAGAATTTCGAAGGGATGAAGTTTTTTCCTCATCTTTTCCAATCATTTCTAATTGTGCAAAAGCGAGAAAGTTTTTAGTAATCTTTTTTAACCTTAGGGCATCTGAATTTATATAGTTAAGCATTTGGACTATTTCTTCTCTGTCGAGATGATCGAAATCTTTGATAAGGATTTCCGAAAATCCGATAATACCGTTTAACGGAGTAAAAAGTTCATGGGGGAGTGAAAATGAAATGCTGCCCCTGAGTTCATCTAGTCTTTTTTCTGTTTTTTCAGCCAGTACGGTGTATCGTTCTAATGCAATTTTAGTAATTTTAATAAGTTCTTTTCCGGTAAACGGCTTCTCTATATAAAAATCAAGATCGTAACCTGTTTCTTTAGGCTGGCTGTTGCTTTGGCCTTCTTCCAGAATAAAAATAAAAGGAATTGTCGAGATATATGAACCTTCTTTCAGCCTGTGGAGGGTTTTAAGCCCATCGGATTCATACAGTTTCATATTGCAAATAATCAATTTGGGCAGGTCTCTTATCGCAATTTCATATCCCATTGAACAATTCTCGGCAAGATCAAGCATAAAATCGCTGCTGCGGAATACTGAAAAGATTTGCTCTATAGTCTGATTGTCGGTTTCGATTAGAAGAAGATTACGCATAATATATCTTGAATTGAACGATGAAATAACTCAACCATAATTTTTATGTTAATTTAAGATAATTATTAAAAGATTAAAAGGTTAAAAATGTAAAAAGAATGGAAATCATTGGCTAAAGTGAACATAAATAAAAAAGTGTAAGTAAAATTACATCCCGGGTGTGATTTTTTCTATAATTAATGCCACATTTATAGTTTTCAGTTAATTAAATATCTTAATACCCGGCTTCTGTAACTTTTCGCCTGCTGAATTATCAATTTTACCCCGTTAATGTTTGAACCTGGTCTTGCAAAACATATATAATGTTGTTTATTGCTTGGGGAATTGTAAATATGTTCCGAATATTCTATAATAAAAATTTTTATATAATCAAAATGCGCTTAAAATTATAATTTGAAATCATTTCCTGATAAATAATTCTTTCATTATATTATAAATTGAAAATTTTGGAAATAGAGTTATTTGTATTAAAATATTTTTGGAGTGTTCATGTATAAATTTTTAGGCTCTTATGATGTAGTT
>JARLHB010000312.1 GCA_031292465.1 Ignavibacteriaceae bacterium | reverse complement strand
ACCGGTGGCTGTTGTATATGAGAATGATGAAATTAAATAGTCAGCATATATATCTAAGAGTTGCTTATCCATTTCTGCAATCCTTATTTTTTGCCTGCTATAAATTAATCCTTTTTATATCATTTTGCGTAACGTGAGTTACTAAGTTATACCAGCATTAAAATTAGAAAATATAATTACACTAAGTTTTCTATAATCAGGGCGGGACACGCATAAACATAAATCCGTAAGGAATAAGAATTTCTAAATTGTAAAAAAAATTACAATTATTTGGTAATTTAAGACAGCAGCATCTTTCGCGTATAGAATTATAGAAATATCAGCAATTTAAAGCAATGGTTTTCAAACAGTTCTTAATATAGCAGGGAGGAACAAATGGGAAAAAACATTCTACTTTTTGTTTTGGTTCTTGGGCTACAGTCTTTACTACTATGCAATCCTATAGATAGTACCCCAACCACAATATTTTCCGAATTGGTTTTTGATAATAACAATAATTGGACAATGGAGCTTTACTTTCCGCATGGAAATGAAACCTTTGCAGACAGCATTATTCTTAATGTCTCCGGGAAAGAAGCTAAATTAAAGACATCATTTAATAATACTTCTGTCGGTATTATAACTTCGGATAGTCTTTATACTCCATTAACTATCAACCGTGAGGGTGATAAAATTGTAATTTATACATATACTCTCGGCCGTACAAAACAAGATTCAATTATGTTTGGGAATTATCCCGGTGCAACAGTCGGGACGCCTGATTCAGGATATTCTATTTTAAGGTTATATACATATCTTGAAAGAGACTGCCTTACAAAAAATCCATCCCTTGGAGTTGTAAATGATACCGTTGGTTTAACCGGAACCCTTAAAGGGCATATTTACGATAATAACAACAGGCTGATTAAAAATTATTATATCGATTCTTTTAGAAGTAATTCCTTATTCCTTGAAGGATTAGTTTCTATTTCTTCTGACGGGACATATACCACGCCAATATTTAATACGGTTTATAAGCCTGGATTTCTTGTTGACGCAGTGAATGATATGGGGTACTATTATGATACTTTGAAAATAGAAAATTTTGTATTGACGAACATTCATCCCGATACAGTGGTTTATCAGGATATTCATCTGACAGATACATGCGAGTATTGTATGCTTGTTGATGCCGTAACGAAGAATGATCAGCCCCTAAACAATGAACTGACATTGATAAATTATCCCAACCCGTTCAACCCGTCAACAAATTTCTCAATTAAGATACCGGATATGATGAAGGTAAAACAAGGAAGTATTAATATCTATAATGTACGCGGACAATTGATAAGAACGATACCGGTTAGCGGAAGCTCAATAAAGTCTTGGGATGGTAAAAATATGAATGGGAGAATGATGTCTTCCGGTATTTATTATTATCAGCTTGTTATAAACAGGCAGGTAATGAAAAACGGTTCTATGATTTTGCTGAAGTGATTTGAAAAAATTATTATTCATACTATTTCTTCTTTGCCCGGCTGTTTTTGCGCAGAGAGCCGACTTTTATAAAGAGGATATTACTTTCCGTCTTAATAAAGTTTATTTAGATGTTGAAGGATATTACTGGTTTGCTAACCATTCGGACAAGCAGGTTCATTCAAATATTTTTTACCCTTTCCCGTATTACAAAGGCGGAGAAGTTGATTCTATCCGCCTTTATAATATTTCTGCAGGACAAAAAACCCGCTATAACTTAGAAAGCGTGAACGGAATATCCTTTGATTTATTCATTGCACCGCATGATACTGTTTTATTTCAAATAGGATACAGGCAAAAACTAACCGGCGACAGCGCTGTATATATTTTAAGGACTACTAAGGGCTGGGGCAAGCCGCTGGTACATGCCGAGTATAAACTGATAGTACCCGTTGGCTTGGAAGTAAAAGGGTTCTCTTATCATCCTGATAAATTATATAAAATAGGACTGGATAATATTTATTACTGGAAGATGGAGAATTTTATGCCAGATAAGGATATGATATTTTATTTTTAATATCAGCAGTATATATACATAATGTATTATTAAGTAGGAACTTGATTAATCAAGTTCCTACAGAAAAAGACACACAAGCTTTAACACAAAACATTTTTATTTACTTAATCGTAAAGAATTACTAAGTTATACCGGCATTAAAATTAGAAAATATAATTACACTAAGTTTTCTATAATCAGGGCGGGACACACATTAAAAATTTCAAAGAGATATTTTATAATAAAAGGTAATATGTTACGATATTTCGTATAGACATTACAAAAAGAATGTTTTAAAATGATTAACAAATTTTTATTACTTGGTATTGTCCTAATTCAATTAACAGTTTATAGTCAGATTTATGACTCTTCTGCAAATCAAAAATTCAAGAAAGATACTTTAGTTGTGAAATCCATTGATAATAACGAAAAGAATGGAATATCAGTAATTTTTCCATATTTAATAGGATTATTAGGTATTGCTGGAACTTTCTATACTGTTCACAAAACTATTAGACATCAAAGAGAAATTGCACAAGCTCAAATAATTTCAGAGACAAAAAAGAAATGGATTGAAGATATTAGAAAAATATCAGCACAATTCAATAGCATTTCTGCTAAGATACACCAGTTTTTATTAGTCGATACCGACAAAGGTAACAAATTAGAAGAGGAAGATAAGCAATCAATTAATAAACTTTTTTACAAATTAGAGTCTTTCGCTTGTTCGTTAGAAATGTATTTATCGCCCAAAATATCAGGACAAGAAAAACTAAGAAATGATATTCGACATATGTTGACAAAATTATCAATTTATTTTAATAAGGTAGATGGTAAATCGGAATCAATAGAGACAATAGATCTGGCTTTGGATATTCTGGAATTATCAGCAGCAATTACGGAAAACTTCAGGGAATTGATATCGGATGAAGAAAATAATATTGATAAGTTGTTATCTACTCATACTTTGCTACAAAATATCAAGATATTTTGGAATACATTTCGAACATTTATTGAATCAAGAAGTACTTAATTGGAAAATAATTTTAGATAAATGCTAGATAGGCTAACATATTATGTTTGAAAAAATCACTAAAATTTTTACCGATAAAGAATTTCTAGATTCATTTATTGAACAAAATATACTACAAAAAGTTGCACCAAGCTTAACATTGAAACGTGATCTAAAATCCGGAAGATATAAAATAAATAAACACATAAAACCAATTTACCTTCAAATATTGGAAAATTATATTTCAGTTACCGAAACTATAGTTATGTTTTTATATTCATTACATTTAAAATCATTGGGGCCACAAAAATCATTGATTGAATATTATATAGAAATTTATATCAAAGAAGGAAATAAGAGTGGAAATGGATTTAGTACATATAATATCTTGGATGAGATAGAAATATTAAATCAAGATGAAATCATACAATATTTTAATTTTAAAAACTTTGATACAAACATTTACAAACAAACAAAGGATTGGCAAAATCAACAAGAAGATTACAGTAATATGGGAAGAAGTGAACTAAATCTAATGTTCAGTAATCTATTAGCAGCGATATCAAATAGGATTAAAAACCCACAAGGATTGGGTTCACCTTTGATAAAAATTTTAAATAAACTAAAACATGGAAGTCAATTTATTAGTGATCCTTCAAGTGAGTATATTTATATTATCTCTAAAGTGGATCACTTAACCATGGACTCAGTAAGGTCCGAAGTATATGCAGTAAAATGTAATGTTGAGGATGCATGTCTTTTAGCAGATCAATCGAAGCTTATGGCTGAAAGTTTAGAAAATTTTATTAGAGTTTATATGTTTTGTAATTACGACTAAGGATAGCATTGAAACAATAATATATTAATAATATTAAGATATCATGATTATTTAAACTAAAAAGCCTCAGAAAATTCTGTGGCTTTAGCTCCGCGAGCAGGGCCTGAACCTGCATCCCGAAAGTAGTCGGAACTTATGGTGATAAGATAAAACTATTTAAAACTGGAATTAAACAATATTTAGAAAACGCATTATAAATAATTGCTCACCACTAACGGTGTTCTTTAAGGCAACCATAGAAGAAATAAATATATGAAAAACCTGATAGTGATTTTTTTTGTTCTTTTCCTGTTTCCATTCTATATACAGGCACAAAAAAAGTCTCCAAAATTATCTGAAGACAATGCATTTAAATTGTTATTTAATAAATTAGAAGAAGACTCGGTTTATAGTTCCTGGACTACGATGCAATGTT
>JARLHB010000311.1 GCA_031292465.1 Ignavibacteriaceae bacterium | reverse complement strand
TCATCCTGCAAATTTAAAAGCATCTGCTGCTGTTTAATTGAGAGGCCCGATTTTTCCGCCATTTTAAATGATTTAAGCGTTGATTTGCGGTAGTTATCCCAAAAGGAATCTTCAAGCTTATAATTAACACGTCCGATTATCTTTTCAAATTTAGCTTCCACTTCGTCCAGCAGGTCATAATCCACAGATGAAGATATATCATTATATTCTTCCACATTTGCGGTAAAGTAACCATCCGGATGCATTTGGTAGTCTTTCATCAGGAATCTTTCCCGGCCTTCAACAATTATGTCCATTTCTCCGGTAAGATATTTTTTCATTACCTTTGTAATCATAACAAAAGTACCAACCTTAGAAAAATCACCGCTTATAAAAGCCGTTATGCCAAACCCGCTGTCTTCGTCAAGACATTTGTTTATCATTTTCTTGTAACGTTTCTCAAAAATATGAAGCGGGTATTTGGAAAGAGGGTAAACAACAAGTTTTAAAGGAAATATGGGAATCTTTGATTTCATTTTTCTTATCAAATTACAGGTGTAAAATACAAAAAAAGCTAAAAAGATATGTAAAAATATCACAAGTATTCAATAACTATAAGTATATTAACAGTTTAAGGCTGTTAATATCGGGATATCATTGACCTTAAACGGAATATTTATACAGTCTCAACTAAAGCCGGGTAAAATTTTTAATTGAATCATCCCAGGTATAAATGCGAAGCTACTTTAACTATTCTTTGTGTAATGTCAGTTATTCATTTGAAAATTATTTATCTTCAGCGAGCATAAATTTGTTTGAAGAAGCCTGTCCTTTTTTTTACAATTATTCAACATCTACGATTTTAGGTTAAATAACTGCATATTTAAATAATAAGGGTAAAAAAAACCCGCTATTAAGCGGGCTTTTTAAAAATTATTTGTAATTGTTTTACAATCCTAAGAGTGTAATTGAACTTTTGGCAATATCAACAAGAGGCGTGAAGTATAATCCAAAAATTATTACCGGGGCGGCAAGTAAAAAAACGAGTACAAGCGCCGGGTAAGAAGCAGAAAACGCAGGAACTTCCTTCTCTGATTTATCCAGGAACATGCATTTTAGAATTTTTATATAATAATAAAGTGATACTACCGTATTTAACAATGCTATAACTGCTACAGCAATCATTTTCGCATCAACAAGGGCTATAAACAAATAAAGCTTGCCAACAAATCCGGCTGTAGGGGGCAGGCCGGTAAGTGAAACAAGGAATATTGCCAGCGATACACCGAGAAAAGGTGCTGAATAACCAATTCCTTTATAATCGTCCAGTTCTTCGCTTCCAATTTTATTTGCAATAAGCATCACAACAAAGAATGCTCCAAGATTCATTATGGCGTATGCCATAAAATATATTAAAATTGCCGTTATACCTTCATTTGACATAACTGCCAGGCCAAGAAGCATATAACCTGCATGTGCAATGCTTGAATAAGCCAGCAGCCTCTTTACATTAGTCTGCCATAGTGCGGCAAAATTGCCAAGTGTCATTGACAGAATTGAAATAATAATAATGAAGCTCTTCCAGTCAATTATACCGAGTAAATGCCAGAAGCCATTCGGGTCGATGGATTGAATAAACGTAACTTTTATAAATCTAATTAAAAGCGCAAACCCTGCAGCTTTACTTGCAATTGAAAGATATGCGGTAATAGGAATAGGAGCTCCTTCATAAACATCGGGCGTCCAGAAATGGAATGGAGCTGCAGAAATTTTATAACCAATACCTACAAAAATTAAAATACCTGCAAGCAAAAATGTCAGGTTCTGCATCTGCGGAGCCTGAATTAAAGAATTAATTTCATAAAGATTCGTGCTTCCGGTAATTCCATATATAATTGAAATGCCGAAAAGCATAATCCCAGATGAGGTACCGCCGTAAATAAGATACTTCATAGAAGCTTCACTATTGCGTATAGAGTTCTTTGTAAAACCTGCCAGTATATATGATGGCAGTGAAACAAGTTCCATCGCGAGGTATATAACAATTAAATCGGAAGCAGAAACCATGAACATCATACCGATAATCATACCAAACATAAGAGTATAATACTCACCATGTCTTTCAAGTCCGTTGTCTACTTCGCGGGAGAGCATGGAGAATAGGACTACCAATATTGAAGCAAACACAATCAGCAGCTTAAAAAATGTGCCGAACGGATCAACAATAAGCATTCCTGCGCTGTTGTTAGTAGCAAATGCAAAAGTATTTGTTCCGAACTGGTCAATTAAGAAGTAGCCGGCAGTAAGCAGGCCCAAAATTGCAATGTAGGGAAGCGCGGTTTTGTTTTTTATCCAAATCAAATCCACCAGTACAAGCAGAACAATAACCGCCGCAATTACCAATTCGGGTTTAATCAGATAAAGACTATTTACAAGATAATTTAAATTGTTAGTATTCACTTTAATCAAACATTAAGTTTTATAAAATTATTAATGGCCAAATGAACCGTAAATAACCTGGGCATCAGCCATAAATTTAACCATTGCATTTACCGAAGAATTCATCAGGCTAAGTATTGGTGAAGGATAAACTCCGATAAAAATAATAATAATGCTTAACGGTACAAGCATTGCATATTCTCTGAAGGTTAAATCTTTTAAAGAAGCCCATTTTTCTTTTAAGGTTCCAAGGTAAACTCTTTGCATTGTCCAGAGCATATAACCAGCACCTAATAACATTCCGAGTGTAGAAATAACAGCAATTACTCTGATAGTAGGGAATGCAAAAGCACCCAGGAAAATAAATGATTCTGATATGAAACCACTTAATCCCGGCAACCCGATTGCACCAAAGAATGCAAGAGTAGTAAATCCTGTATAAATCGGCATCTGCGTTGCAAGTCCGCCGAATTCTTCAATACCTCTTGTATGTGCCCTGTCATAAATAACCCCGACACATAAGAAGAGCATAGCAGTGATTGTGCCGTGATTGAACATTTGTAATACTGCGCCGGACATTCCCATTGAATTTAACGAGGCCATACCGAGCAGTACAAATCCCATATGTGAAATGGATGAATTAGCAATAAGTTTCTTAATTTCTTTTTGGGCCATTGCACAAAGGGCGCCGTAAATTATATTTATCATACCGAACAGGGCAATGTACCAGACCAACTGCCGTGTAATTTCCGGGAAAACAGGGTAGCATATTCTTAATATTCCGTAAGTTCCCATCTTTAAAAGTACGCCTGCAAGAATAACGCTTATAGCAGTCGGGGCTTCTACGTGTGCATCGGGAAGCCATGTATGGAACGGAAACATCGGGATTTTAATAGCAAACCCTATGAACAGAGCAATATATGCAACGAGCCGTAAATTATGGGGATTAAGAGGGGATAGTATTCCCGTCATTGTAAAATTTTGATGATTCATCATAGAAAGCATATTGAATGTAAATGCTTTTGTACCGTCTGCAAGAACTTCTGTAGAACTGAAATAAAGGCCGATCATTACAAGCAGCATAAACACGCTGCCAAGCAAAGTATATAGGAAGAATTTAATAGCTGCATATTCTCTTCTTGGACCACCCCAGATACCAATTAAGAAATACATAGGCAGAAGCATTAATTCCCAGAAAACATAGAAGAGGAAAAAATCCAGAGAAACAAAAACGCCCATCATACCGGTATCAAGTAAAAGGAACAAAGCAAAATATCCTTTTACTGATTTGTTAATCGTCCAGGAAGACAATGTGGCAACAAACGTTACTATAGCGGTCAATAAAACAAGCGGAACGCTAAGCCCGTCTATTCCCATAAAATAATCTACTTTGATCTTGCCGATCCAGGAGAACCCGTTGATATCAATCCATCTGAATTTCTCCATGAATTGAAAAGTCGCCGGATCGTTTATACCGCCAAGTGCATAATTGTAACTGTGCAGTATAACAACCGCCGCAACAACCTGCACTGAAGTGATAACAAGCGTTAGGCTTTTGATTACCACATCCAGTTTCTTCGGAATGAATAAAATAATAACCATTCCAAGTATTGGAAGGAATGTTATGAACGATAAGATGGGAAAGTATTGCATTTTCTATTTACCTAAATTTTCAAAACTAAAAAGACTTAAATAAGAATAAAATAATTACTAATGAGAATACAACTAATACTATATATGTCTGAACTTTACCTGTCTGAAATCTTCTGAATATTAATCCGATAAAGCTGCTTAAATAACCCATAAAATTAACAATGCCGTCAACCACATAATGATCGAATCCATCGCTGATACGTGCCAGGAGTTTTGTTAATGAAGCAGAACCATTAACAATGCCGTCAATTATATATGTATCTATCCAGTATAAAACTTTACTTAATCCAAGAGTAGCAGCAATAAATGTTGCGTCATAAATCTCATCAAAGTACCATTTATTATATGAAAGCTTATAAAGCGGTTTAATTGAATCGGCAAGTTTATCGGGATCCAATTTCTTCCATTGATAGAATAAAAATGCAGTAAGAATTCCAAGCCCGGCAACAAAAAGTGAAAGCAGCATAGCGGGAATATGAGCCTGGTGCATTGCTTCAGTGTAAACTCCTGAATAAACAACTTCGCTTTCTTTTTCCTTAACTTCACCGCCCGGTACATTATTTTGAGTAGGCTTAGCTTCGTCATTCTTCATAAATTCATAACGTGAAAATTGCGGAGTGTTAATTACCGGTGTTTTTACCCAGGAAGAAAGAAGCGCTCCTTGTTCAGGGTTAACAGGATTCGGCGTGTACCAAATAAATATTGAAAGCGCCGCCAAAACAACGAGAGGCATAGCCATGACAAACGGAGACTCCTTTGCATGCTCGTATTTTTCTTTATCTCTCGGCTCGCCATGGAAGGTAAGAATAACCAGACGGAACATATAAAATGCTGTAAGCATAGCTACAAAAAATCCCACAGCAGCAAAGAACCACTGCCCGGTTAATGAGCCAAATGCAAATGTACCGGCCAGTATTCCATCCTTGCTAAGGAAACCGGAAGTAAGAGGTATTCCTGAAATTGCCAGCGTTGCAAGAAGAAAAGTATAATAAGTTACAGGCATTTTCTTTCTTAATCCGCCCATCTTTCTAATGTCCTGTTCATGATGCATAGCCATAATAACAGAACCGGAACCAAGAAAGAGTAATGCTTTGAAAAATGCGTGGGTAATTAGATGGAAGAAGGCAAAAGAATAAGCGCCGACTCCAAGTCCCATAACCATATAACCGAGCTGACTTATGGTGGAATATGCAAGAACTTTTTTAATATCGTTTTGTGTTAATGCAATTGTTGCAGGAATCAGAGCAGAAATAGCTCCTATAATTGCTATGAACTCTAAAGCGCCGCCGGATAACATTGGGAATACTCTTACGATAAGATAAACGCCAGCTGCAACCATAGTAGCGGCATGAATTAATGCACTTACAGGCGTCGGGCCTTCCATTGCATCAGGAAGCCATACATGAAGAGGGAACTGGGCTGATTTACCAATGGCGCCGCAAAAAATTAAAATACCTGTTACCGTAAGCCAGAATCCGCTGTTAAACGGAATTACGCCCTGTGAAATTTGCGAAAATATTTTATCAAAAGTAAAAGTGTGGTAGGTTATGAAAAGAAGCAATATGCCTAAAAACATTCCAATGTCACCAACACGATTTGCAATAAATGCTTTTTTGCCGGCATCAGATGCTGATTTCTTTTCGTACCAGAAACCGATTAATAAGTAAGATGATATACCGACCAGGTCCCAGAATATGTACATCATTAAAAGGTTATGGGTAAATACAATTCCGTTCATTGAGAAAGTGAAAATACCGAGGTAAGCAAAGTACCTGTTATACCGTTTATCGCCTTTCATATAAGCGATTGAAAAGATATGAACAAGCATGCTTATTAAAGAAACAACAAAAATCATTAGTACGGAAATGTTATCAATAAGAACTCCAAGGTCAACTGTAATACGGCCCATGAGAGGGGCATTTGCAAGGTCAATCCAATGAAATTCTCCAATAGTGCTTTTCCCGGAGAAATATGTTAACTGTGTATAAACCAGAACAACGGAAAGAACAAATGCACAAATTAAAATAAAAGTTTCAAAAATGTACATGAACTTGATTTTCTTACCCAAAAACAGTGTTGCCGTAAATCCCAGCAAGGGCAGGAAAAGGATAATTACAGCTAATTGTATCATAACGTTCTCAGTCATAAATGCTAATCCTTCAGGGTATCAATTTCATCAACATTAACTGTTGAGAAGTTTTTATAAATATTCAAAACAATAGCAAGTGCAATAGCGGCTTCAGCGGCGGCAAGTATGATTACAAAGAGCGCCATAAGCTGTCCCTGGTATCCGAAGTTTCCGTACCTGGCAAATGCTACAAAGTTTATATTAGCCGAGTTAAGAATAAGTTCTATGCCCATAAGAACCATAACGGCATTCTTCCTTGTAATAATGCCAAAAATACCAAGGCAGAAAAGGGCTATACTTACAAAGAGAAAATGATTTAATGTTATTTCCATAATAATTTTATTTACGCGCCATGGAGGCGGCTCCGATAAGCGCAATTAATAATAATATTCCTAATAGTTCAAAAACAACTGCATATTGCTGAAGCAACAATAAC
>JARLHB010000310.1 GCA_031292465.1 Ignavibacteriaceae bacterium | reverse complement strand
TTAATGTCTCAATAATAAGTAAATATTCTTTTAATGTCCGGAGTTGTCCGTTCCTTTTAGTAAGAATTTGATTTATCAAATTCCCTCATCTAAATTAGTATTTTATAAAACTTTTAATCAGATATGAAATTCTCAGACATTGCAAAACTCCGCCTTATCAATCAGCAAATATCAGGCACAAAGTATAAAAAGCCTGCTGAAATAGTTGAATGGCTTGTGGGCATTCAGGCGCAGGCATATTCAAGCGCTAAATGGGCTATTGGTTCCCGGCTTCCGGGCATTACTGATAAAGATGTTGAGCAATCTATAACAGATAAAAAGATCATCCGTACATGGCTGATGAGGGGTACATTACATATTGTTGCAGCAAAAGATATCCGCTGGATGCTTTCACTGTTAGCTCCCCGTATTATAGCAGGCACCGCGTTGCGCAACCGCCAGCTTGAGTTGGACGAAGCAACATTCTCACGATCCAATGCTGTAATAACTAAGGTATTGGAAAAAGAAACACAGTTAACCCGCAGTGAGATAGGTATAGCATTAATGAAGGCCGGAATTAACATAAGCGGCCAACGTTTATATCATATTCTCCACCGGACATCATTGGAACAGATTATATGCTTCGGCTCTAAACAGGGCAGCGAGTTTACATTTGCATTGCTGGATGAATGTGTGCCTCAAAAAAAATCATTTAACCGTGATGAAGCTTTATCAGAAATTACGCTGAGGTATTTTAAGAGCCGCGGGCCTGCTGCATTACAGGATTTTACAGCATGGTCCGGGTTGTCTCTTACAGATGCAAGAGCAGGCCTCGAAACAGCAAAGCACAATCTTATAATGGAGAAAATTGCCGGTAAAATATATTGGCTGCCTGAAGATACGCCTGCCGTAAAAAGTAAATCACCAACTGCATATTTACTGGCGGGCTTTGATGAATATTTAATTGCATACAGAGACCGCAGCGCCTGCATTGATCCCTATTACGGAAAAAAAGTAGTGTATAGAAACGGGATATTTAATCCGACTGTTGTTATAGAAGGTCAGGTGGTTGGCGCCTGGAAGCCTATTGTAAAAAAGGACAAGGTTTCTATTCAGGCGGATCTGTTTACACAGCTTAGTAAGTCTCAAATAAATTCAATTAACTCTGCGGCAGAAGCGTACGCAAAGTTTACAGGTAAAACATTGCTATAAATTTGATGTAGCTGTTAGGTTTTTATTTCTATGTCTGGTTCAGATATGAGAACCTTTTTAAGTTCGGCAATGAAAATTTTCCCCCATGATAAAATTCAATTTAATTATTATCTGGCATGGGCTCCCAAAGAAGCTGAAGCCCATGCAGATTTTATTAATCACATCAAAAACTATACTACATGTTATTTCATCAAAGCCATTTTCTTTGATGAAACAAAATCTCCAGCCTGAAGCCTGAAGAAATAAATACCGCTGCTAAACTTTGAGCCGTCAAATTTAATTTCATGATAACCGGCAGTTTGCTGGTTGTTTAATAAGGTTGAAATTTCCCTTCCCAATACGTCATAAATTTTTATAGTTACATGACATGCGCCCGGAATTGTATAACCAATCTTAGTTGACGGGTTAAACGGGTTGGGATAATTCTGATAGAGACAGTAGTTTTTAGATAAAGACTTTGAAGACTGTACACCTGTTATGCCTGATGTATCTGTAATGTCGGCACGGTCCACCACAACATAAGTATTTGAGCTGCCCGGATTTCTTGTACCGGTAACGCGTAATTTAAAATTATGTTCACCTTCATTTAGGATTGGGCTTGTCCAAAGCAGTTGATTACCGGCTCTTGAAGATGAATAAAAGTCTATATTTGTTTCCACTCCATTGTCTAAAGAAACTGCGCCAATTCCATGGGCGGGGTCCTTAACTCCATAAAATTTAACTTGTACACCGTCAAAAGACATCGTCATATAATCATTAACAGTATTGTCCCAGGAATTTGATCCGTTAAATAGATCAGATCCGCAGGAAGCGCAATGCGTCCATCCGTTGCCTACATAATTAAATTGATTTAATCCTGTTCCCTGTATAGCATCATCAACTGAGCTTATATTATTTTCGCCTGTACTTGTTACCTTAAAATTATCAAATTCAGCATTTTGCCATTTACTTACTAAGAGGCCTATGTGGCCGTATCCATAAGAAGCATCCGATATAGAAGCAACCAGAGATGAGTCAATAAATGCTTTAACTGAATCATCTTTGAAAATAATTGAAAGATTATGCCATTTATTCAGCCCTATCGATTTTTGTCCTCTTGCAAATATTGTTTCATTCCCATTTATATCTGCTTTGAAAAAGGCGTAACTGCCGCTGCTGGAAATTTGCAGATGATACCCCTGCGATGCGCCGGAGTTCCACTGGCTCTGGCCATTTAAATGCCCGATAAGTTCCGCATACCCAACCTGTTCAAGTAAAACATCTACACTTACCTTGTAGTTCGTCCATTTGGGATCTCCAACCACAACAAGAGGTGCTGTTTTTGATCCAATTCCCCATGGAATTGGCGCGGTGTTAATTTCCTGGCGAAGGCATAACCCGCTGCGGCCGCCTTTACATGAATCTATTTCAAAAGCTCCTTGTACCGCGGCAAAAAATTTAGCAAGCGAACCGGTATTATAACTTTCAAAATCATCAGAAAACGGTAAACTCTGGGTTGTTGATAAAGGTGAAGCAGTATTACCTTTGTTCTGTCCGGTAGTTGTTGTTAAAGTATAAATATAACCTGGTAGAAGAGTAACGCTAAAAATTCCATTCAGCGGAGTAATGTCTTCCAGGTGTATAAAGTAGTCCGAAGAATTTAATGACTGAATATTAGTTGCCCATACGTGCACACTATTTGCAGATAAACCGCCGGCAATTTTAAAAACAGCCGCCTGAGAATTTAACGCATCAATTGTTTCAACAATAACACTAAAGTCACTGGCATTATTTGACTTCAATGTTACATAACTTCCATTAGTCCGGCTATTACCAAGATAACCGCAGGCGCTATCAATATACTGCCAGCCAGGCTTAGTGAATTGTGTTGTATGAGCAACTGCCCAAATACTTCTACCTAGATGATAATAGCCCGACCACGGCTGATCTGCTTGCAGCAAGCCCATTCCCCAATCGGGCAAAGTATTATACCAGGAACAAACAAGGCTCCAATTAATCATTGCAGTAATTTTGGAATCTATATAATCCCGGTTAATTGCTCTTGCAAGCGCAAGAGCGCCTCCGTCAAAATTTTGCGATCCGTGCTCGCTTGCCCATATAGGCAAATTAAGCGCTTGCGCAGTGGAGTCTTTATCGCAGGATATGGCAGCAGAGCCATCGCCGCCGCAAGGATAATGAACGCCAATGATATTAACAGCCGATTTAAATGCCGTATCGCTTTGTATGTCTGAAACTACCCCCCAATCGCTTCCATAACTATCTTCAGCTATTAATTGAGTTGTTAAACTGTCATTAAGCAATGCCTTTTTAAGATTGATTAACCATGATCGATCATACGGTGGAGATTCGTTCCACCCGCCTATGCAGTCTATATGTAAATTATGATCTGATTGGGCATGCTTTATCCAGTTAAGAATATAATTTATATTATCCTGGGACCAGAAACCTCCTTTAAACCAACCGGGAGCGCCCCATTCTAAGGCAGATAAAACAATGTTTGAATCGCGCAGTTTGGCTTGTTCCATTAGCCACCATTCATAGCCGCGATTATAGTTTTGATCAACAGCGGAGCGCATGTGGCTTGCCTCTGCTCCGTTAGTGCTGTTTTCGTCCCCTCCAATCTCCACTTTAAATATCTGAAGGCTGGCGCCATAGTTCGGCTTAAATAAATAATCTAAAATTTCATTCCGTTGTTTATCAGGGTAGTCGAACAACAAGCGGGATGTACCGCCGCCCCCGCTAACTGCACCAATACCATCGAATCTCCGGCCCTGTCCGGCACCGTCAATTATTATTTTGGTGGTATCATTCTGTGCAAGAATGTTTATTGAAAAGGACATTACTGCAATAATAATCGATAACAAAATATAAGTTAGTCTATTTAGCATAATTGCCTTATTATATTAAATTATTCGTATTGAATTTTATATTTCTTCCGGAATGGCATTAGTGCCGCTAAATGCAAAATAAAGGATTCAATCCCATTTTTGCAGTTAGCCTACCAGCATACCTGAACGTCCGTCAATAGTAAGAATTGTGGTTAGTTAACTATTAAGAACAATCAGGAAATCATTATCCCTTTTCACCTGCAAACGATTGCAGGTTAGTATAAATTAAAACTCTTAATTTTTTTATTAAGAGTTAATATTTATCAGAAATACAAAGTTTTTTAAAATCGTATGTAACATTAATAATTGAGATATGGATTGTCAAGATAAATTGTTTAAAATAGCTAATGTGTATATGTAATGGCTAAAATATGTAGAATACAATGTAGGATAGTATATATACACTATTTAGTATCTTCTAATATTTAATAATTATTTGCACTTAGAATAATCTTAGCTCTACACATTTTATTTACAGTTTTTTATCTATGAATTGTTCAAAGTTTGCAGGCAAAATATTTATTATGCGATCAAAATAAAATTTACTTGATATTATCGGTTTATTCCATGCTTAAGGTTCATTAATAGAGAGGGAAAGAATTAGAAATCTCGGGGGAAACTATAATTACTACTTCCTTATTATCCTGTAACCTCAAAGTTTAGCCCGGTACAATATAGAAATGTGTAGCAAAAGGAATTAATAAAAACTAATTCCTTTTTATAGAATACTTTATAAATGAGAATAAAAAATTAAAAAGAATTAGAATATGTACCTCTTCAGTCCCCTTAATATCCTAATTCCTTAAAATATGAGAAATATTATCTCACAAGTTTTACATCAGATGCCTGCGGGCCTTTTTGACCCTGGGTAATGGTGTATTCAACTTTATCATTTTCTTCTAATGATTTCATACCTTCGCCAATAATTGAATTAGCGTGTACGAATAAGTCAACTCCACCTTGCTGCTGAATGAAACCAAAGCCTTTTGCACTGTTGAACCATTTAACGGTTCCTGTTTTGCGTTCTGCCATGACAGATACTCCTTTTTGTAATTGATTGTTGTTTTGACAGGTGTTCTGAAATTTATTGAAGTTTTTATACGAATTGCGTCTACTTCTACCACCAGACCGCTATAAACGGGCTGTTTACTTCTATACTTACTGTCTTACCACTGTAAAAATACGTTAAGAATTAACAGTAACCAAATTATTTTAGAATGTTTTTTTCGTATGAACGGATGTGGAACTGGTGTCACAATGTAAATATTTAAAAGCCTGTTTTCTGTATAATGGGAGTAAAAGTAAAGAATAACCGAAAGATGTTTGACTTACGTACTTTATTCTTATTTCCTGTTTTTGAGCGCTGATTGTTTATGTATTTTGATAAAAATCCGAACAATCTTTTGTTATTACCGCCATTATATTTAACGAATGCGCTTCCATTCCTGAGAAGAAAACCGGATAAAAAAAACGCTCCGGAATTACCAGCCTGCATCCGGAGCGTTATTTAACTTATCAATAAAAGAATTATTAAGAAGCCATATTATATTTATTTCATAAGATCCTGGGCATCTTTTTTAGTTTTATCCTGATCGGCTTTTAGTATTTTTTTAGCTTTAACAGATTTTGTTTTTACGTCGCTTTTAGCTTTACTGGTCTCTGATACTGCATCGCTTTTAGTTTTATTAACTTCTGTTTGTCCGGCATCTACTGTCTTTTTAGCTTTAGAAACTTTTGCCTTTGCAGTACTTTTGGTCTTGCTTACTTCTGATGTTGCGTCACTTTTAGTTTTGCTGACTTCAGTTTGTCCGGCATCTACTGTCTTTTTAGTTTTGGCAACTTTTGCTTTTGTATCGCTTTCGGATTTATTGATTTTATCCTGCCCCTTTTGAAGGCTTTTATCTGCACCTTTATTTAATTGGTCAGCCTTGGCATCCGCTTTTTTAAGCAAGTTTTTCTTTGCCAGTTTTACCTTATTAACTGCACTTGAATCCTGTGCATATAAAGTTGACGCAGCTGCAAATGATAAAAGTCCGAATACAAAGACAGCCATAAATAATTTCTTCATTTTTCTCTCTCCAAGTTTATTAAAATTTACTTGTTAAAGTTATATCTACATAAATTTAATTACAAATCCGAAATACAACTCTCCGCTAAGCCCCTTTGGAGAGTTCATTACTACAATGAAATATTTAAATACATCAATATTTCAAAACAACTATATATTACTAAAATGATTTTGGACACCAGTGATTTTTGTCAATATGATATGATACCATATTAGATTAGGTTAACAATGATACTATATTGATATAACTATATTGTTAAATTAAATATCAGACAAAACGGGAGATGTTTTTAGGGTAGATACATTAAGACAACAAGAGGAGCAAGACATTTCAGCCTTAATGAGTTCAATCAAAACATTTAAGACCATTATTATAATATTTCTTGAACTAAAGTACTTCTCAAGGATAATTAGGTTTTCATTTTAGTCTCATAATATATACTTATAGCTCAATACTTGCAGAATAACTAACTCATCACACAGTTTTAGTCATCCTAAATATTGTGCGAATTGTCAATATAAATATTACGGAATATATTTTATTCTATATAGGGTTATTTATTCTTTTTATTATAATTAAATAATTTAAAAAAATCCTGCATTAATATGAATTTACTGTATCAGCCTTTTGATTATACAACTATTGAGTTTATCCTTGATAGAAACGGCGTCATAATAAGCTTAAAACGGCCCATCGACTCATTTTTCAACTTATCAGAAGGCCAGGTTAAGGGGAAAAATATCTCTGCTTATCTGAACAACAACAAGGAGCGCAATAAACTATTAAAGGTCTTCGATAAATTAAGTATAAATCCCGAAAGCGAGCAGACAATATGCTTGTTCTTTACATTTGATAAACTACATATCCTTACTTCAAGTAAGTTTTCAATAATGAAAAGTATTTCCGGTGAAAATTCTATTTTACTAAAGCTACAGCTCCTTAAAGAACTTAGTAAACAGGAACAAGACAAATTAACACCAGTTGAGAATATTGTCCCTGCTCAAAAGAATGATTATCCTGACATAACACCTGACATTGCAAATAATTGTCCCCTGCCATACATGGTTGAGGTTGAAGGAAAGATTTTAGCAGCAAACAGTGCGTTTATTCGATTGATCGGGCTGGAAGGTTTTGAGGAACTTAACAATATCTCTATTTGGGAACACATAGAAATAATAAGTAATGAGAATAGGAAGGGAAGATTTTATATCAATTCTTTTAATGGCAAAAACTTTATCTCTCATTTTTATTCTCAGGATATTAATTACTGCAATCAGGAAGCCATAGTATATTATTTTATAAGCTTTTCAGAAGAAATATTTACCCCGGCAGAACTTTTTAATTCGCTTGTGGGGCCAATAAATCATTTGCCGGTTATTTTATTAAATCCGGCGCTTGAAATTGTACAAATCAACGATAGATCAAAAGAGATTACAGGATTTACCCGGGAAGAGTTGGCTAATAAACCGGTGGCAAGCTTATTAAACAAAGAATCGGCGTTTCAGTTTGCTGAGAAAATTAAGTCATATTCAAAAAATCAGTCGGTCTTATTCGAAATAGAAATTATAGATAAGAAAGGGGAAATATTAATTTTCAACAGTTCTATATTAAGGCTCCAAAATATTTTGTACGGAAATGATTTCTATCTTCTAATTCTAAATCAGGAAATAAAGGACGGTAAAACCGCTTTCCACGATGGAATTTCTCAACTTATTGAGACAAAAAATGCCGAGCTTAACGAAACTAATATAAAACTCCAGAACGAAATTACGTGGCGAAAAGAGGCTGAAGAAGAACTCCGAGTAAAAGATGAAAGATTGGATCTTGCATTAGAAGTAAGCGAGGAGGGCCTATGGGATTTTAATATAATATCAGGAAATATTTATACCAATCAAAAATTCTGCGAAATCTTTGGCTTTAATAAATATGATTACAGCAGTGCGTCTCTTGATATTAAAAAGCTGGAAGGCATGATTGCGGATATCGACAGGCAGCATTTCAAAGAGGCAATGGAAAAACATTTCTCCGGAGGGACGGCAAATTTTAATCTTGAACATAGAATAAAAACCATGGATAACGGATTAAAATGGGTTTCGACTAAAGGTAAAGTGGTTTTAAGGGATAACCATAACAATCCGGTCAGGTTTATAGGAAGAGTTGAAGATATAAGCCTGCGGAAAATTGCCGAAGAAGAGATAAAGAATTCTTACCAAAAAGCAAAAGAACTTGCAGAAGTAAAATCGCGTTTTGTAACAATGGTTTCGCACGAGTTTCGCACTCCTCTTTCAACTATATTATCCTCGTCAGAATTACTGCATACTTTTGGCAATGAACTTAATTCCGAAGAAAGTGAAAAACAATTTAACCGGATTGAAAAGTCCGTTGATAATCTTACTGAATTATTAAATGACATATTAACAATGAACAGGAACGATGGCGAAGTACAAGTTGTAAACAAAGAAGAAATTGAGATTATTAGTTTATGCAAGCAATTTACCGAAGAAGTTAGAAATTTTTATAAGCAGGCTCCTTTAATTCTTTTTAATAGTAACGTACTTCAATATACTCTTCAAAGTGACAAAAAACTATTGCGACAAATCTTAATTAACTTGCTTAACAATGCGATAAAGTATAACCAGGGACAAAATGCAATAAAAATAGCAATAGAAATTGATACGCATGTTTTAATCTCAATCGAAGACAATGGTATCGGGATCAGACAAGAAGACCATGTAAATTTGTTTGATCCTTTCTTCAGGGGCTCGAATACCAGCGGTATTCCCGGGACAGGCCTTGGTACGTCTATTGTAAAAAATTCAGTCGTATTGCTGGGTGGTGAAATATGGTTTGAAAGTAAACTTGGTATAGGTACTAAATTTTATATTAAATTTCCAATAACTAATGATAAATGAACAACAAAATATAGCTTCAAGATCAAAGAATAACATCTTAATTATTGAAGATGATCTTTCACTTAGCGATAACCTGGAAATATTTTTAACAAAGAAGAAATTTAACGTTTTAATATCTCACACAGGCAAAGACGCATTAAAAATTTGCCTTCAGCAACCGCCTGATTTAATTATATGCGATATAATGCTTCCCGATATGAATGGTTATAGTATAATTAAGACTATTAAAATGAATGAGCCAACTAAGTCTGTCCCATTTATTTTTTTAAGTGCGCTTGCCGATGGTTCTGATGTTCAAAAAGGATTAGATCTGGGTGCGCAGACATATTTAACTAAACCGTTAAAAGTAAATAAATTGCTTGAAATTATTTATAGTTCAATAGATACATCGAATGAAGAAAAGCAGACTATTCTTATAATTGAAGACGACACAGATATGAGAGATAACCTTAATTCTATTTTCAGTAAAAACGGTTATAAAGTTGTATCCGCCCAAAACGGCCAGGAAGGGCTTGAAAAGGCCTTAAATTTTAAACCAAATTTAGTAGTTTGCGATGTTATGCTTCCTGATATAGATGGTTATTCAGTTCTCGAAGAATTAATGCGCAGTGAGACCAGGGCCGTCCCTTTTATTTACTTAAGTGCAAAATCGGAGTTGAGTGATGTTCGAAGGGGTATGTCCCTTGGTGCTGATGATTTTATCACTAAGCCATTTAAAACCGACGACCTGTTAAATAGCGTGAAAATGAGAATACATAAACAAAAAATTATCAAGAGGCACTATAAATCTTCAAACAGCATTCCCGATAAATCGGATGTAATAAAAAAAGTTAATAAAGCTGAAGAAGATGCGAAGCTAATTACCAGGAAAAAGGATATAGAAAATTTATTCTCGCATAGTAGCAAGAAAATTA
>JARLHB010000309.1 GCA_031292465.1 Ignavibacteriaceae bacterium | reverse complement strand
CCCTGTTCAGGCATTGGGAACATAAATTTAACGCCCTGGCTTATTTGTCCTTTGCTGTTTTCTTCTTCTGCTCTTTCTATAAAATGATTAGAGAAACATGATAATGAGTTTTTTATATTTCCATCAAGCGGCGAAAACTTAGACATAAAAACATTTTTTAATGAACCGGATTCTTTATATATCTCACTTAATAACGAGAAGAATAACACTATATCCTGTTCGGTATAAAAACGGTGCTTTAAGTTTTTTAATTTATACTTCAGATTCTTGTTATTAAAATCTTTAATAAACTTATACGGCTTATTATCTGCAGCAGTTAAAATTCTTTTCAGTGTGTTTATAATCTGCTTAACATTTCCATACGCAAAAACAGAAGCTACCATACCCATTGCTTCTATATCAGGTTCATCACTAAACGTGTGAAGGAATTGCAGCGGGTCAGGGGATATTTGAGACTTATCAAAAGCGTTATAATGGTAATCCAATTTTTGTTTTAGGTTCATAAAGGGAAAAATAATATTAAATAACAGTTGTATAAATTAAAATCCGGCAGATTTACTTTTCAATATAATAGAACTAATCCCCTCACTCGAACTGAGGGGATTAGGAGACTTTCTCATAAAACATTTTATGATTTTCAACCAAATTGGTTGAAAACGGCAAATTCAACCGAAATGGTTGAATCTGCAAATATTATCTTATCAGCCTCATCATTTCCTGTATAGCTTCTTTAAGACCGACAAACACTGCACGGGATATAACTGCATGGCCAATGCTCAATTCATCAATATCCGGCACTTCCCTGAATATTTTAATATTCTTGTAATCCAGTCCGTGGCCTGCATTAATACCGAGTCCCAGTTTCTTTCCGTGTTTAACGGAAGCCCTTATTTTGTCAAGCTCATCAAACTGTTCTTCTTCGGTAACAGCATTAGCAAAAACGCCGGTATGAAGTTCAATAAAGTCTGCTTCAATTTCAGCAGCGGCATCAATCTGATCTATACTCGGTTCAATAAAAAGAGATACTAATATATCGGCTCCATGCAAATCTTTAATAGCATCTTTCAAATGGCTGATATCATCAATAACATTGATTCCACCTTCGGTAGTTAATTCCTGCCTGTGTTCTGGCACTATAGTGGAAAGTTCCGGACCAATATCGCACGCTATCTTAATAATTTCTTCCGTTGCAGCCATTTCAAGGTCAAGCTTTGTAGTAATAAGCTCCCTTAACAGTCGTACATCTCTTTCATTTACATGCCTTCTGTCTTCCCTAAGATGAACAACTATGCCGTCAACTCCTGCCTGTTCTGCAATTAAAGCTGCGGTAATTGGATCCGGCTGCCCTTCCCCTCTTGCATTTCTTAAAGTAGCAATATGATCTATATTTAATGAAAATCTCATTTCTATTTTTTCCTTAGATAATTTGTTTTAAAACATTAAGTATAGAATGTAATCCTATTCCGAAGTCCCCGGCTCTGTGCCGTAAAGTGGAAAAGAAGTCTATACTAATCATAATACCCGCATGAGTAACTATACAATAATAAATCGATTGAGTACGATATGCAAGGATTCCAAGCGCTATACCGCCCAGAATTGCGCCGAATGTTTCTATAGGCGGTTTACCGTTATGCAATATTAAAAATGGTATCATCTGTATTATTACTGCATAGTACCCGAAATTCTCTTTAAGCCCGAACAGCATATATCCGCGCCAGATGAACTCCCACGCAAATAAATAAAAAATCAAACCAATTTCGTAAAATATAAAAACTTTCCAGGAATCTCTTGCCTGGTCAAGTAGCGGATATGTAATACTGAAGACAGGCTGTGATGTAGCCAACCAGATTAGCGGCACCATAACTATTAAAAACAGGACAGAGAGCTTTATGCCCGCATTATAATCTCCCAACCTGATTCCGTAGTCCTTAATTTTCTCTTTTAAGAACAGCTTAATTATAAGCGCCGGAATTACGAATAGAGTTATAAAATCTCCGATATACCAGTAGGCAAATTCATAATAATTAACATTTGGACTGGAACCAAACGATTCTAACAGATTAAATCTAAAAAACATCCTTGATGTATAATACCATGATACAGTTTGGAGAACGGCAATCGAAAGAAAAATCGTTAGTACTTTTTTATCAAGTCTTTTTATTATTTCGGTCAGTTCCGGTAATTCTTTACTAATGCTAAACTTTTTTTTATTCATTTTGCGGTTGTTTCTTATTAACTAATGTAAACACTCAGGTTTTTCTCATTGTGCATTAATATTAAAATTTATCATGGAATTCTCAAACAGGCTATATAAGTATAAGAAATAATTATTATTTTAGGTAAAAATAAACCAGATTGATCGTTAATAAACAAATAATTTATTAAATATCAGATGCAAAATGAAAATTATATTTTTAACATTTACTATTATAGCTTTGCTTAGTGTTTCCGGCTTACCTCAGAATAAAATTACCATAAAAGTAATTACACCGGGGAATGACACAACTTCAGGCGTTTACATTACAGGCAGTAGTTCTAATTTAGGTAATTGGAACCCCTCAGCAGTAAAGCTTGATAAGGTAAACGATTCTACCTGGACAAAAACATTTTTATTTAACACGGGAGAATCTGTTGCATTTAAATTTACTAAAGGATCATGGAGTAGGGAAGCTTTAACAGATAGCGGCGCAATTCCGGGCAATAATTCTTTTCTCGTACAAGAGGATACAACTCTCGTTTATACAATAAAGAAATGGAATAATGGAACAAAATCTGCAGCCTCAAACAATTTTAAGGGACAAATTACAGGTACAGTAAAATATGTACATAATATGGAATACAAAGGTTTGAAGCCACGGGATATAATCATCTGGCTGCCGCCTTCATACAAATCTGATACTGAAAAAAGATACCCCGTACTTTATATGCATGACGGACAAAATCTTTTTGATCCCAAAACTTCCTCATTTGGTGTTGACTGGCAGCTTGATGAAGCAGCGGATAGTTTAATTAAAGCAGGAGCAATAAAAGAAATTATAATTGTAGGAATTTACAACACACCTGACAGATCACTCGAATATGGCGATACAGAGT
>JARLHB010000308.1 GCA_031292465.1 Ignavibacteriaceae bacterium | reverse complement strand
GGTCGTTACTCATTTCAGAAAGTTCAGATTTCGATAAAATATCAATATCTTCTACCATTATCTCAGTTAGCCCAATAAAGCCCTGAAATGGACTGCTTAAGTCATGTGCAATAATGGAGAAAAATTTATCCTTTTCCGAATTCAAATTCTTAAGCTTTTCTACCAGTATGTTTTTTTGGAATAGATTTTCTTCTATCATATCCTTTGATACTCTCAATTCTTCATTGAGCTTCGCAAGTTCAATTTCCGCCAATTTATTTTCGGTAATATCAATAATAAAATTCAATGTGGCTGTTTCACCTTTCCACGTGAACTTTAAGCTGCCCATTTCTACCCAGCACAATGAGTAATCTTTTTTTATCATTCTGAATTGGTATCTTAGTTCGGTATCACCCCCGGTTATAGTATTATTAAGATTGGATAATATTAGATCTCTATCTTCATGATAAACAAATTCAAAAAAGTTCATATTCAACAACTCTTCATAACTGTATCCGGTAATATCCGACATCATTGGATTGAAGTAACTCAGTTTTCCTTTTTGGATTACGGCAATACCTTCCCTTGCTGTTTCGAACAATAATCTATATTGCAGCTCACTCTCATGCAATGCCGCTTCTACACGCTTGCGGTCGTTAATATCCATGCACATCGCAAATGAGCCGGCATAATTACCATCTGATTCCATAATTGCTTTTGCTGAAACCAGCATCCAATACCTTTTCCCATCTTTTCTTTTAAAACATCTTTCATAAATTGCATTTTCTCCCAGCCTGCAATTTTTCATTCGAACATAGTGTTCACCTAATTGATCTTCAGCTAAGAATGATTCGATATTTTGATCGAGCATTTCTTCTATTGTATATCCAAGCATTGCTGCCATTTGCTGGTTAACGAAATTGAGCTTCGTGTCATGATCAAAAGATAAAATTCCTTCGTTAGCGGTTTCAACTATCCTACGGTATTTTTCTTCACTATCCTGTAGCGCTGCTTCTGCCAATTTGCGATCGTTAATATCGGTAACCATTCCGAATGATCCCACAATTTTACCTTTCGAATCTAATATTGTCTTTGCCGATACGATTGTCCAATGTCTTTGGCCATCTTTTCTTAAAAAACATCTTTCGTAAACTGCATTTTTACCTTGTGCTCGAATTTTTGCCTGAATAGAATCATCTTCCAATTGGTCTTCCGGCAGAAACGATTCATACTTTTTTCCGAGCATTTCTTCAATAGCATATCCTAGCATTGTTGCCATTTGCTGGTTCACTAAGGTTATACATCTATTGCTGTCAATCGACAAAATCCCTTCGATCGATGTTTCTACAATTTGGCGGTATTTCCTCTCACTTTCCTGCAGCGCTGCTTCTGTCAGTTTGCGATCGTTAATATCGGTAACCATTCCGAATGATCCCACAATTTTACCTTCCGAATCTAATATTGTCTTTGCCGATACGATTGTCCAATGTCTTTTCCCATCTTTTCTTAAAAAGCATCTTTCATACACTGCATTTTTACCCTGTGCTCGAATTTTTGCCTGAATAATATCATCTTCTAATTGGTCTTCCGGCAGGAACGATTCATACTTTTTCCCGAGCATTTCTTCAATAGTATATCCTAACATTGTTGCCATTTGCTGGTTTGCTAAGGTTATACATCTATTGCTGTCAATCGACAAAATTCCTTCGATCGATGTTTCTACAAATTGGCGGTATTTCTCCTCACTTTTACGCAGTACATCCTCCGTTGTCTTGTAGTTATCAATATCTTTTTTATACACTAATTTTAAATATTCGTTTTCTTTTTTCAGTTCATTTAATTCTTTTTCAGTATCCTTAATCTTATCCATAGTTTATTCCAAAATTATTTTTCAAAATAATCACAATAGACAACTAGGTTATCGGGAAGAATAGTTGTTAAAACATTGAGTTCATACAAAAAGCGAGGCTTTCAAGTTGTAAACTTTATAGAATTTCTTAATAAGTTCTTCTATAAATTATGCTTGAAGAAATTTATTTTGACGAAAGACTGATTTATTATATACTGCTACAGGCAACAGAATTTTCAGCCAACTTAGCTCTCTATATTAATCAATTGTTGAAAATATAATCAACAATTATCTCAAATCCGATAGGTTGTGTGAAAATTATCCCCAAATCCGATATTGATAAATAACCATTTAAATAAATAAAGGAAAAGCTTAGTTTTACTCAAATAACATCAGAAACTAGAGTGTAAGTTGGAACTGAATTAAATGGTGTAGTATCACTAATAGTTCGGACAGGAAATATATGCTTATCTGAGATAACTGAAGGCGCAAAATAACTTTTACCTAAAAGCGTTTACGGGTGGATACGCCAATATTACCATGCTGTCTATAGTATATCAATAAACCTGCTTTGCCGGCTATCATTTCTGTGCTTTGTTCAAGTTGTTTCCTCATGACTAATTAATCATTTTATATTTACTCGAGATAGTTATATTCTTCACATTCACCTATTGAGGCTTTATACTTTTATACCGGATATGAATAAGTATAGCATTTTCTGTACACTTTTAATATGTTTATTAACAGTTCTTCTGAAATTTTCTATAATTGATTATTATTTATTGCTTCTTCCGCCTTATTTATATTATTTTGAAATAAATTGAAAAAAGGTTTGTAATTGCAATAATTCTCAGTTAATAAAAAAGGGAGTATATCATGAATAAATGGGGTGTTTGCCTGCCGGTTATAATTTTGGTTGCATACTTATTACAGGGTTGTACTGTAAAACAAACAATTTATCTTCAGGATGTCCGCGTAGATGGGCCTGTAAATCAACCTCCGTTACATTTAATTTCCGGTGATGAAAATAATATTTTTACACTCTCGCCTAAAATATATATTAATACAACAAGACAGGTAAACGGGAAGGTAGAAGGGCACTCGAAAGTAAATAAAAATGGCATTTACCAGCTTGATACTGTTTTTGGTAATTCAGGTAAATTTATTTTGAAGGAATCCGGAGAAAATAAATATGATTTTACCGGGAATAACTTACACTGGCATATGCCTGATGCGTTAGCGGGAGTAGATTTTGATTTGAAACTTTCAAGAGTATTTTCATTCTTCGGCAGTTTCAACTATTCACATATTGACCAGCAGGACTTATTCAGCGGAGCGGCAGGATTCGGGATCAATTCAAGAAAACCGCACTACGGCAGCAGGTTTGATTTTGGAGTAATGTGGCATAACCTGAATAATGAAATCTCGTCGGCTGTTGTAACCACTACCAGCCAGCTTTTCGGCTCAAGCCAGCAATCGGTTATGCTTTATAAAGATTACGGCAAATATTCAACCTATAACTTTTTTGCAAACTGGACTTTGAATTCCATTAACAGCAGCCTTCCGTTTGATTATTATTTCGGGGTCGGAGTTTTCGGCCAGACTATATATGATTATGTGCCATCGCAGATTGATATGGGGGACTATTTATCAAATGTGCTGATATCTCCCGAACCAATGAAAGAGACACCGGTTTATTTAATGCTAATGCTTGGAGTTTATAAAAACCTTGATGATAATAACCGGATTAGCTGCGGAGTAAGATTAATTAAAGAAACTCAAATAGAAAATCTTTCTAAATCAACATACTTATTCCCTACAGTGCAGTGGGATATGTCATTTTAATATTATAAGGTATTAAAGGGCAGGTAATTTTTTCCATTTTATTTGCCCTTGCCATTCTTTCATAATCTTATTAAATATGAACACGAATTTTGGGAAATTTATGAGAAAAATAGCATCCGGGTTTTTTACTTTTATCTTTTTACTTGTTTCTTCTAATCCTGCTTATAGTCAGGATGGTACATACCAGTTTTTGAAATTAGATATGAGCCCCAGGGCTGCTTCCCTTGGCGGAAGTTATGTAGCAAACTGCGACGATCCGGACGTGATTTTTTACAACCCCGCCGGCATGGAATTTTTGGATAAAACTCCAGTTTCTTTTTCTTTTGTAAAACATGTGCTTGATATAAACTTTGCAAGCCTTTCATATTCGACCGAAATAAACAGTATAGGCAGAGTAGGAGCCGCAGTAAGGTATGCAAATTACGGCACTTTTACCGGGGCGGATGAATACGGAAATATCACCGGCGATTTTTCGGTTAATGAAGCCGCACTGCTTGTCGGTTATTCAAATTTACTTGATGAAAATTTTTCTTACGGCGCAAGCGTAGAACTTATTTATTCCAAGATTGCGGAGTATTCATCAACTGGAATTGCGCTGGACCTTGGCCTGCACTATGCAATTCCGGCAAATCTTGTTGACATCGGGTTTTCAATTTTGAATTTCGGCACTCAAATGTCTTCTTATGGCTCAACAAAGGAAAAGCTCCCTGTTGCAGTTGCTTTGGGTGTTTCTAAAAAAATGGAGCATATGCCGGTAAAGCTGTCTTTTGATTTTCATGATTTAAGCGAACAGGATATAAATTTTTCTCAAAGGCTGAAGAATTTCAGTATCGGCGCTGAATTCTTTTTAAGTAAGGTAAT
>JARLHB010000307.1 GCA_031292465.1 Ignavibacteriaceae bacterium | reverse complement strand
TACCAGCTTTGCTCCCTGAACCATTTGGGCACATGGTCATGAACAGAACCGAAGAGAAATACCGGGTAAGCTGTTGCACCGACATTATGTGCATATCCTTTTATCTGCAATGCTGTTTTGCCGCCTGTATGTATTGACATACCTTTTTGAATCTGTAAAGCATATAAAGCACCTTCCCAGCTTACAGAATCTCCTCTTAGCTTAAATGCTCCATATCCAAGAGAATCAAGCCATCCGCCGCTGACATATTTATTTAATAGATTTTTGGAATAACCCGACTTATTCAGGGATGCTGATAATTGTATCGTGCCTTTAGTCCATTCTGTTAAAAGGCGGTTTATTTTTCCCATCCTAGGAGTATCCATAGGCTACTTTCCGATAATTATATAAACTAAGCACATATTTGGTTTAATAATTTAGACAAATGTTAACTATAAGTCAACTTTCGTCGGAATATATAAACATATTATATTTAGTAATTATTAAAGATATCACAGTCACCCTTCCGGGAATTTATCAGCCTCGCAAGAAGATATAGGTATGACGATGCAGTTAACAGAGGCCGGAAAGGTTATCGGCATTCAGGTGTATGACCATATTGTTTTCGGCAATAACACTTATATGTCATCTGTCAAAAGGAGAATGACATAAATATTAAATCATATTTATGAATTGATTATTTATTTCAGAAATACAAGTTTCTTTGTCTCCACAAAGCTTCCCGCTTTCATTCTGTAAAAATAAATTCCGCTTGAAATATATTTAGGATTAAATTCTACAGTATAATTTCCAACCTGTTTGTTCCCATTCACCAAGACAGCTACTTCATTTCCTAAAATATCATATCAGTCAGACACGACCTCATACAATAATATCATAAATAAATAAGATTTTAAGAATTGAATTATTTGAGCAGCGACAAGAAAACCTAAAGCCATAAGTATTACCTTGAAAGATGATGCAATATATTTAATTAATACTTTGTATTTTTATTTAGAGAATATATCGAACTTATTTATTTTATAAAATAACTTTGAATATGTTGGATATTGAATTGCTGCTTCTCAAGTGTTACATAATAGCGGTTTATAAATATTAGTTTATATATATAACGGGAAAGAAAGATTTTTGGAACAAAATGATTTTAATCTTTTTCCTTTTGATAATATCCAAATGTGAGTAAGTTTTTATATCCCAGCCAGTGCATATTTAATGTCTAAAATTTTACTATAGCCAGCTATACAACTTATAAAATGATGCAAAGATATTTGATAATTGTAGATGGACATACGCGCGGAGAAATGGAAAAAGCTTAGGGCAGTAGTCTGAGAACTGTTAAACTATATTTCAAGGAATGCAATAAGACAACTAATAGGTGGAGATAGAAATGAATAAAAATCAATTTAATAATCCCCTTTTTGCTATTTTTTTAGCCTTCATATTCGTAATTATTATATCTCAATTTTTGAATGGAGTTAATATTGATAAAGTTGCTGAAGTTGAGAGTAATAATTCCGGCACTACCTTTTATCAGGATACTACTGGATTAATAAACGTTCCATTATCCGGAAACCTTTCGCAGATGAAATATTTTTTCGATGCATTAAAGCACTCAGGCAACAGTCAGGTAAGAATAGCTCATTACGGGGATTCTGGTTTATTGGGAGATATGTATTCTTCAAAAATAAGAGAAGATTTGCAAAAACAATTTGGCGGAAATACTGTTGGATTTATACCAATAGTTTCAGATGATATTTATATGAGATCGACAATTAAACAGTCTTTTTCAAATGATTGGGAAACTATTTCGGTACTTACTGCAAATCCTCATAATTTGCCCATAGGTATAAGCGGATTCGTTTCAATACCTAAAGGTTTAAGCTGGGTAAGGTATGCTACTACCGTTTGGCACCCCTATTTGAAGAATTTCAGCACGGTAATATTATTTTACAGCAACGCTAAATATTCTTCAATTAAATATTCTTTTAACGACAGTACGGAGCAATCTATAAATCTTAACCCTGGCAGTAACGTTCAAGAACTAATATTAAGTACCCCGCATGGGAACGCATCTTCTATTAAAATAACAACTACTCAAATTGATCAGGCATGTTTTTATGGTGTTAGCCTGGAATCAGGTAATGGTGTTTATGTGGATAATTATCCGTGGAAGGGAAATACAGGTCTCGGTATTAGAAGCCTTCCCAAGTCCTCCTTGATACAATTCAACAAATTATTGAATTATAAATTGATCATACTATCTTTCGGCGCGGTTGAGGCATTAGCCTTCCATTCAAAAGATGACAGTTGGTTTGAACGACAAGCGATTAATATAATAGTTCGCTTGAAAAGTTTATTTCCTGAGACAAGTATTCTTATAAACGGAGTTAGTGATCACAGTATAAAAGTCGGGACAAAATACGTAACAAATCCAAGGGTGCCTGAGATGAACAATATTTTGTTTGAAGTAGCTGCTAAAACTGGAATCACCTACTGGGATACTTTTAATGCCATGGGTGGATATAATTCAATGGCAAAATGGGTTAATGCAAATCCACCTTTAGGTGCCTTTAATTATGGGCATCTATCTGAATTAGGCGCTGAACAAATCGGAGACATGCTCGCAAAAGCATTGATCGACGCATATAGGAGCTATAATTAGGTGGGATTTTTTCAG
>JARLHB010000306.1 GCA_031292465.1 Ignavibacteriaceae bacterium | reverse complement strand
TTGAAAACGATACTGCAGAAGCGGTAAAAGAATGGGTAAAACAAGAGAACAAAGTTACATCAGGTTATCTGGACAAAATACCTTTCAGAAATAAGATAAAGGGCCGCCTTGAAAAGCTCTGGAACTATCCTAAATATTCTGCGCCATTCAAGGGAGGCTCGCATTATTTTGTATTTAAGAATGACGGCCTGCAGAATCAAAGTGTATTGTATATTCAGGACGACCTGAATGCCAAGCCGGAACTTTTCTTAGACCCTAATAAATTATCTTCCGATGGAACTGTTTCACTATCGACTTACTCTGTATCCAAAGACGGAAAATATTTTGCTTACGGCACCGCATCCGGCGGCTCAGACTGGAATGAATTCTCCGTTATGGATGTTTCCACAAAACAAAAACTTAGCGATAACCTGAAATGGATAAAGTTTTCAGGAATGGCTTGGTATAAAAACGGATTTTTTTACAGCCGCTACCCGGAGCCTGCAAAAGGGAAAGAACTTGTTTCCAGCAATGAATTTCACAAAGTATATTATCATAAAATCGGTGATGACCAAAGCCGGGACAGCTTAATTTATGAAGACAGCACAGCCCCTAAACTTACTATTGGCGCACAGACAACCGATGATGAAAGATTTTTAGTATTGTATATGTCAACAGGAACAAGCAATAATGCGCTTTATGTTAAAGACCTTCAGGATACAGGTTCAGGCTTTATTAAAATAGTTGATAACTTTAACAATAACTACTCGGTTATTGAGAATATCGGGAGTAAACTTTTGGTTCAGACTGACAAAAGCGCTCCAATGTATAAACTTGTGCTGATTGATCCTAAAAATCCCGAAGAAAACAATTGGGAAACAATCCTGCCTGAAAAAGAGAATGTATTGCAGTCTGCAGCTATAATAGGCGACAGGTTATTTGCAGAATATACCAGAGATGCATGCAGCCATGATTATATTTATGATTTAAATGGCAAATCGGAAGAAGAGATTCAACTTCCCGGTATTGGAACCGTAGGCGGTTTCAGCGGAAGGCCGGAAGATAAAACTGCTTTTTATGCCTTCACTTCATTTACTTTTCCGACCACAATTTACAAATATGATATAGAAACCAAATCTTCATCTGTATTATACAAGCCGGAAATAGATTTTGATTTTAGCAATTATACAACCGAACAGGTGTTTTATAAAAGCAAAGACGGAACAAAAGTTCCAATGTTTATTGTCCACAAGAAGGATTTAAAATTAGACGGTAAAAATCCTGCGTTTCTTTATGGATACGGCGGTTTTGATATAAGCATTAATCCGGCATTCAGCATATCAAGACTTATACTGCTTGAAAACGGAGGAGTGCTTGCAATTGCAAACATTCGCGGGGGAAGCGAGTACGGCGAGGATTGGCATAAGGCAGGTATGCTTGATAAAAAACAGAATGTGTTTGATGATTTTATTTACGCTGCCGAATACCTGATTAAAAACAAATATACATCGCCTAATAAGCTTGCAATCAATGGCGCTTCAAACGGCGGACTTTTAATCGGTGCTGTTACAAACCAGCGGCCGGACTTATTTAAAGTCGCAATTCCTCAGGTTGGAGTTATGGATATGCTAAGGTACCATAAATTTACTATCGGATGGGCATGGGCAAATGAATATGGTTCAAGTAATGATTCAGCACAATTTACTTATTTGTATAAATACTCTCCGATACATAATATTAAGTCGGGAGTTAAGTATCCCGCTATACTTGTTACAACTGCCGACCATGACGACCGGGTGGTACCGGCTCATTCATTTAAATATATTGCAACCATGCAGGATAAATACAAAGGCAGCAATCCTGTAATTATAAGAATTGAATCGCGTGCCGGGCACGGAGCCGGTAAGCCTACATCAAAAACAATTGAAGAACAGGCGGATATATGGGCGTTTATATTTAAGAATCTTGCGGTAAAAACAATTTATTAAATAACATTAAAAACATATCGGTAATATTTTATAAAGCGATTCTTTGAATCGCTTTTTTATTATTAATAATCAGCCGTAAATGTTTACTTCGTTTTAAGTACAATCTTTATTTGATGAGACATATCACTATAATAATCTCTATTAAAGATTATATTTTAGTATAAATTGGGTAATTAAAATATTATTATGAAAAGGGAAACAAAATGAGAGCGTTTATTTTTATTCAATTCATCAGTCCGGCCTTAGTATTTTTATTAATGAATGCAGCAGCAAAAGGCCAAAGTACTGATCCCGGCAAAGGCGAGCCTGTAACAGTCAGTTATGTCGACTTGCAGAAATATACCGGTGTATGGTATGAAATTGCTAAAATCCCCAACCGCTTTCAGAAGAACTGCGCCAGTAATACCACCGCAACTTATAAGTTAAGGGACGATGGGAAAATTGACGTAATAAACAGATGCGTTGGAAGCGACGGTTCCGTAAACGAAGCAAAAGGTATTGCAAAAGTTGAAGATGCAAAAACATACTCAAAGTTAAAAGTAAGTTTTGTCAGGATATTGGGAATATCCTTATTCTGGGGCGATTATTGGATAATCGGTCTGGATAAAGATTACAGGTATGCTATTGTCGGAAGTCCTGATAGAAAATACGGATGGATATTAAGCAGGACATCAAAATTATCTAAGGAAGATTTAAATAATATATTTTATATTTTACGTAAGCAGGGCTACAACCCAAATAATTTTGAAATGACTGAACAGAGTTAATACATTTTTGAAGTTATTATTAATGAGGGCATGATAAATCATACCCTCATTAGTGATTTGAAAATTAAGGATAGAATCTTATACCGAGTGAAGCATCGACAGCAGAGCCGAAATCCGGGGCAATCCCGATTAGTAATCCGACCTCGAAAAATATATCCAAAGGAGTGCTTCGGGGTATAACGCTTAAACCAAAGACACCTCTTACACCCAGGCCTGTATTGTCTTCCCTAACTAAATTACCATCACTGTTATAATAAAAGCTATGCCCTGTACCAAAGCCAAGTGCAGCGCCCGGGCCGGCATAAAGCTTTGCTACCTGCGAATGAAATGCATCAAAATGCCATAAATAATCAACATTCAAACGCGGGCTGCCGAAATAAGACGAAGCCAGGTCAAACACGAAAGCATTTTCAGGTTTAACCCAATATTTTGCAGTAAAGCCAACCGGGTCTCCGACCATTATGCCAAATCCCCATTCTTTACCCTGCGGCGATTGAGCAAATAACATTTTGCTGCTTGTTAAAACGGACAAAAAAGTAATTACTACGAATATCTTTCGCATCTGATATCTCCTTATTTAACGTTTTTATTATTTATTTAATACTAATGGTTTATAAATATGCAAATAAAATGCCAGAAGGAATATTTTTCCAGTCACAAAATTTTATCACATAATTATTATTTACAGTTTACGGAAATTAAAGTATTACCTGTATACTCCGGCGGGTACATTAATTTCAGATAAAATACTTTAACAACTACTGCCGCGGCGGCATTTTCATAAGTTCCCACTCTTCTTTGCTCGGGCCGTAAACCCCGGGAACTTTTAATCCGGCCTGCCTCATCAGCACTGTCATTTGAGCGCGGTGATGGATTTGATGTCTTATTAATACTGTAAGCACCTGTCCTTTTTTCCACATATCGCGGAACATAGGTATTTCTTCCAATAATGATTCATCAGTCCAGTTACTGGTTACAGCATTAAGTATTTCTTTAGCAGATTTTTCGTACTCATCTAAAAACCTTTTTGCGCTTACCGGCACTTCCGAATCATCAGATACGGCATTTACAGCAAGCCCTGCCTGCACTGCTGTTTTGCCTACTGCGCATACCAAATGCCATGCAAGCGTGCCGAGAGTTCGTCCTTCTTCATATACTTTTTGTTCAAGGGACTTATCTGTAAGCACCTTTAGAAGTTTTATTGTAGATTCAGACTCAACAGCCCAATCTTTTTGGAAATCGGATATTTTATAAAACATATATTGCCTCACATTAATAAATGAAGTTCAAAATTATCAGCTTAAACTGGAAAGAATTTCTTTTAATTTTTCCAGGTTTGTTCTCCAGTCTTTCTGTTTAGTTCTTTCATGCTCTACCACATCAGGTGCGGCGTTGTTAACAAATTTTTCATTCGAGAGCTTTTTATCAATACCTACAAGAGCGCCTTCCAGGCGGGTAATTTCCTTTTGCAGGCGGTTCCTCTCAACATCAAGATCGATTAAGCCTGTAAGCGGAATATATATTTCACAGTTTTTCAATACTGTTGATGCGCTTGCTTTAGGCTTTTCAACATCCCCGCTTACAATAATTTCCTCAACCCGCGCAAGCTTTTTAATATATTCAATCTGGTATTGTTTTGTACTGGAAGATTTTAAATATGCAGTAACAAATTTTGAAGGCGGTATGTTCATTTCACCGCGTATATTTCTAATGGCGGTTATTATTTCCTGAACAAATTCCATTTCCTTCTCTGCTTCGGGATTTATCAACTGCTTATCCGCTTTAGGATAATGTGAGACGGAAATACTTTCGCCGTCTTTTCTTTCAGCTATTAATTGCCAGAGTTCCTCTGATATAAACGGCATGAACGGATGGACTATTTTAAGTAAGTCCTCAAATATTCCAAGGGCTCTTGTAAGAACAGCAGACTTTACTTCGTCACTGCCTGTATAAAGCCTGTTCTTAGCCATTTCTATATACCAGTCGCAGAAATCATTCCAGACAAATGAATAAATAATTTTAGATGCATTATTTATATCAAATTTCTCCATTGCAGTATTCAGCCCGGTAAGGGTTTGATGCAGGCGGGAGTATATCCATTTGTCCGAGAAATCAATATAGCTGTTTTTTAATTCGTCCGTAACCGGAATATTTTCAGCATTCATAAGCAGGAAGCGCCCTGCGTTCCATATTTTATTAGCAAAGTTTCTGCCTATTTCGCATTTCTCCGTACTGAAAAGTACATCCTGCCCAAGCGGCGCTAAATAAATAACAGAGAATCTTAATGCGTCGGCGCCGTACTCTGCAATAACATTAAGAGGATCAGGGGAGTTACCCAGTGACTTGCTCATCTTTCTTCCCTGCAAATCCCTTATGATGCTTGTAAAATATACATGCTTAAACGGGATGTCTTTCTTAAAATGAAGTCCTGCCATAATCATCCTGGCAACCCAGAAGAAAATAATATCAGGCGCAGTAACCAGAGTATCGGTAGGATAATAATAATTCTGCTCTTCGTCTTTTTTAAATACATCATAAGCCCAAAGCCAGCTTGAAGCCCATGTATCAAGCACGTCTTCGTCCTGTGTCCAGTTTTCCGGATCATCGGGAGGGGTGATACTACAGTAAATTTCTTTTGTCGCGTTATTATACCAAACCGGTATGCGGTGCCCCCACCATAGCTGGCGTGAAATACACCAATCCTTTATACCGCTCATCCAATGTTCATAAGTCTTAATCCAATGGTCGGGATAAAACTTAATTTTGCCGCTTCTTACAGCTTCAATAGCGGGAGCGGCAAGCTCGTCCATCTTCATAAACCATTGCTCGGAGAGATACGGCTCTATAGGAACTCCGCCACGCTCGGAATAGCCGACTTTATTCTGATAATCTTCAACTTTAGCCAGCAGGCCAAGTTCTTCAAATCTTTCCACAACTTTCTTGCGGGCTACATATCTGTCCAGCCCTCTGAATTCTTCCGGTACATTATGGTTAGTGGAAGCGTTATCATTAAAAATATTTATAAACTCAAGGTCATGCCGCTTGCCCATTTCATAATCATTAAGATCATGTGCGGGGGTTACCTTAACCGCGCCGGTGCCAAATGCCATATCAACATATTCATCTCCAAATATCGGTATCTCCCTCTGCGTTATAGGAAGCAACACTGATTTACCAATAAGGTCCTTATATCTTTCATCGTTTGGATTAACAGCTATCCCGGTATCGCCGAGCATTGTTTCCGGACGGGTTGTAGCCACTGTAATAAATACGGATGAATCAACAACAGGGTATTTCAAATACCATAATTTACCGTTTACTGTTTTATATATTACTTCCTCATCGGATATTGCGGATTTGGAAGCCGGGCACCAGTTTACCATCCTGTAACCGCGGTAAATCATTCCTTCTTTGTACAGGCTTACAAATGTTTCAATTACTTTTTTATAGTAGTCATCATCCATTGTAAAGCGTTCGCGCTGCCAGTCGCAGCTAACGCCAAGCTTTTTCAACTGCTGTATTATTATTCCGCCGTACTTGTCTTTCCATTCGCGGCAGTGCTCTAAAAATTCTTCACGGCCAATTTCAAACTTTTCTATCCCTTTTTCTTTCAGGTAATTTACAACCTTAGTTTCAGTAGCAATGGAAGCATGGTCGGTCCCGGGCACCCAGCAGGTATTATAATTTTCCATACGCTTGGTACGTATCATAACATCCTGAATTGTATTGTTCAGAATATGCCCCATTGTTAGCATACCCGTAACATTAGGCGGCGGAATTACTATTGTATAAGGCTTTCTGCTTTTATCTACTTCCGAGTGAAAATAGTTTTTATCAAGCCAGTATTTATACCATTTATCCTCAACTACAGAAGGATCATAGGCTTTAGGAATCTGTGAAAAGCTTTTTTTGGTCATTAATTTCTCAAATTTTCTGATTTTTAACCTTTAAATATAAAGAAAATTTGACAGTGGTGTGAAGAGGGGTTTAATAAAAGCAATCGCTCTTAACCTTGTGGCGAATATTTCATTTTAATAATTACGTGGGAGTTTATTTGTCAAGAGGATTAGAGGAACCTTTCATAGATGCACTTAAAAGCGGAGAATTGACTCCAATATTACAGCAAGTTAAAAATGACAGACAAAATATCTAACCGTGTTGTTAAGGTTCTGGTGGAGACTAGTTGTAAGAATGGTCTGTCTTATGAGCAAGTAAAAATTTATGGAATGTTTGCCAGGGTTGGGATTACAATTGCACTGGCTTACAAGGCGTTTAAGAGATAGAAGGTCATATATTACCTGAATGATTTAATCGTTCAAGTTTTTTAGTTAAAAATAATGAAGGTATTAGTCACTGCTATTTTTCGTTGACCTGTAAAAAAAATGGAAAGAAATTTCGAACTCAGAATTTATATTGGGAATTCAATTGAAGGGTACATCCCCCATAAAATATAAATTAAGTTCGTTTGGAAAGCTGGCAGGCACTCTATTCTGCTGGGAATAGGGTAGTAAAATTATGTTGACGTGTGATTTTTATAACCAAGTGCGAAGTCAAGCAGCATATAATGTTTTCCAGTTAAGGTCTATTATTATTTGTTTTTAGTTTGCTTAATTTGTTACATTTAAGCACTCTTATTCCCAATTTTCCGCCAGGGGGAAAATTCCCGAAAGTTTTCGTGTGGCTTTTGTTGTCAGATATAATTTATTTATTCTTATAACTTTTCAAGGGTGAAAGCATGAAAACTACTTATTATTCCTAAGCAGTATTTTTTGTAGATTGACTTCTTTATAATATTAGTTATCAGAAATTAACACAATAAATAATTTAAGGAGCTCATTTGTGAATCTTGAAGATTTTTTACCATCAAATTTCTGGATGCCTAATCCAAAAAAATTATTAAAAGATAAAAAGTCCCTTGCTGGTTTTAACTTACTTTTTTTTACTACCCCTAGCCCCTGCTGCATTAGCGGCACATCTAATAGAGCAATTACTTGACCAACAGAAAAGAAGGAGAATTAAAGCAATAATGGAGGCACTTCCAGATAAATATACACAAAAGAAACTTGGTGACATGCATAAGAATAAAAGGAAAGAATTTGATATGATCTTTCAATTAGCATCTAATAAGTATTGGGAAGAATATATTAAAGAACAATCTAATCATGTAAAAGGAAATTAGATATGAAACATTTTACATTTTTCATTGCCCTTCTCGTATTTACTTCTAACGTCCACTCGCAGTCAGGTTGGTTCTGGCAAAACCCTCTACCACAAGCAAATACTCTATCTGGTGTGTCCTTCACCGATGTCAGCGCAGGAACAGCAGTGGGAGATGCGGGCACAATTCTTCGTACCACCGATGGCGGTACAAGTTGGACGATCCAGCCAAGCGGGACGACGAATGATCTATATGGCGTTTCCTTCATAGATGCCAACACAGGAACGGTTGTGGGAGAATATGGCACAGTTCTTCATACGACCAATGGCGGTGCACATTGGACGAGTCAAACGAGCGGAACGACAAGTAATCTCTATGGCGCTTCTTTCACCGATGCCAACAATGGAACAGCTGTAGGAAATAATGGTACAATTCTACACACGACCAACGGCGGTACAAAGTGGACGAGCCAGACAAGCGGAACGACCAGTCCTCTTTTAGGCGTTGCGTTCATCAATGCCAACACAGGAACGGTTGTGGGAGAATATGGCACAGTTCTTCACACGACCAATGGCGGTACAATTTGGACGATCCAGACAAGCGGGACGACGTATAATCTCCATGGCGTTTCCTTCACCGATGCCAACACAGGAACG